>CAYLVL010000321.1:0-3686 GCA_964387135.1 uncultured Planctomycetota bacterium | reverse complement strand
TTCGCTTGAGGACATGATGCCCGCCTCTCTCCAGAACGAGCAGATACTTATCACGGTGGAGAGCGCCGAACCGGATACTTTCGCTCCCCAGATAGGCGACCCCGGCCCGTTTGTCTATCCCGACGCCCCGCTTGCCGCGTACCTCGTGGCCAAGGTGCCGATCACCAATCTTACGCCTACCGGCGAATACGCATATTGCTACTTCATCCCCGACTGGTGCGCGACAATGCGCGAGCAGTGCACATGGGATGAGCAGGGGCCGAGCGGAAACGGCTCTCAGAATCAACTCCTCATGAAGAACATCCTCAGGCAGAACATCGAAGGTTATTACAACGATTACACCCACGTGGTTTCGTGGGAGGGCAAGACCTACAACCGCGTCTGGTATCAGACCGACAGCGCCTTCAGGAACACCTGTACCGAACTCGGTTTCTCATTCGAGAGGAAGCAGGCCGGCTACGGTTACTTCGACGCGGAGGGCTGTCGGGCGATTGTGGCCGTGCTTTGGTCCTCTAAGGATGTCCCGCTCGATCCGCCCTTTGAATATGATGAAGCCGTGGCCATGCAGGAGTTCATCGAGAACGGCGGTATCCTGATGTTCATGTGCGAGGCGACCCAGAACATGCATCTGCCGAGCATCGAGAACCTGTTCAACTGGCTCGGCATGCTGATGGAGTACGGCGGCGGAGCCACGCCGGAGAACGAGGACGGCTACACCAGGAATATCACCTGGCACTGGCTCACCGACAACGTCGAGCTCTACCACTACTTCACCTGCGGAGAGTGGATGACCATGGATCCTCACGTGCTCACGCTGGTTGCCACGGAGGACGACGAGAAAGCGGTCCTGATGTACCCGCTGCCTCTTGAGTAATTGCCGCTTTTCTGCTGCTATCGCAAACGAAGAAGCCCGGACATCCGGTCCGGGCCTTTTTTTTGTCTGATTTTTGCCCTTAAAGTACCTACGAGCCCTTGCCGGTCTTGCCGGTGAAGACGAACTTCCGTATCAGCACGGCGGGGATGTCGTAGCTGCCGAGCGCGCTCCACCATGCCGCGCACGAATGGCATTCGTTCTCAATAGCGTCGATGCGCTTCCACGCTTCGAGCATGCTGTCGGTGAACCTGAGATTCTTGATCGCATGCTTGATCTTGCCGCCCTCGACCAGCCACGCGCCGTCGCGCGTCATGCCGGTCATTACAGCTTTACGCGTGTCAAGCAGACCGTTGACATAATGGAATCGAGTAACCTGGATGCCCCCGTCGAGCATTCCCACCATCTCGTCGAGACTCCTGTCGCCCGTCTCCAGCCGGATATTCAGGGGAAGCGCATCGGACGGCATGTGACCAGGGCCGAATCCATGTCCTGTAGGCTCAACACCTTCCCTCTTTGCGGTGAACCGGCTGTGCGCGACGGCTTTCGCGACACCCCTGTCGATGAGCGTCAGCTTCTGTCTCGGCACCCCCTCAAGATCGAAGGGCAGGCCGGATACATTGGCGCCGTACGCATCATCGATCATCGTGATGTTCTCGCCGGTAATCTGCTCCCCGAACCGCCCCGCCATGGGGCTCATGCCGTCCTGGACTGATTTCGCGCTCAACGCGATGTAGTTGAACCACTCCACCAGCTCGCAGAACGCGTGAGCTTCAAGAACCACATCATACTCGCCGGGCTCGATCTCCACGGGATCCTTGGCAAGGACCGCCTTGCGGCACGCTCTGTCATACGCAGCGGCAAAATCGGCCTTCCCGACATCGCGACCCGTCAGCGCGGCATACCCGCTCGGAGGATCGTCGCCTTCGCCCGCCATCGCGACGAAATTGCAGCCGAACGCCGTGACCGGCTGATATGCCCGGACCCCGTTCGAGTTGGCGACCGCGAACTCGCCGACGGTCGTCTCCACGGCACCCGCCAGGATCAGATCGTCCTCGTTTGCCCTCGCAATTGCGTTACGAACCACTTCCGCCCTCTCGGACGCGCCCCAGCCGGCGGTTGATTCCGCGAAAGTGTCGACTTGCCGGTATTCCGCCTTCGGAGCGGGCTCCGGAAATCCCTCGAGCGGCTCGGAGGATTTCATGATCTCGAGCGCGTTCATCATGCAATCGAACAAACCCTCCGGCGTCATCAGGTTGGTCGTCGATACGCCGACCAGGTCTCCCCTCGAAACCCGGATGCTGATGGAGGTCTCGTCGGTGTGAACGTTCTGATGAATGGCCGAGTTCGCCAGGCGCGTCAATCCATGCGCCCGATGGACGAAATTGATCTCGCACGCCGCATCATCGCACTTACCGATGATGTCGTCCGCCATTCCGAAGAGCATCTCTTTTCCAATCAATCCGGTCATGCCGCACCTCCTATCTTCACTCCACGGAACCGTGCCGGCGACGCCCCATGCGCCACATGCGCGGTCTGCATCGGCTCGCCCTTGCCGCAGGAGGGGATTCCCCAGATATGCCAGTATTTCTCGTTACAGATCGCGTCGCAGGAGTTCCAGAATTCCGGCGTGATACCTGTGTAAGCGGGATTCCTCAGCGGTCTGGCGAGCCTGCCTCCCTGGATCTCCCATGCGATCTCGCAGCCGAACTTGAAGTTGACGCGTCTATCGTCGATCGACCATGACTTGTTCGTCTGCATGAAGATCGCGCCATTGGAGTCGGCAATGAGGTCGTCGAACTCCCAGTCACCCGGCGCGAGATTGATGTTGATCATCCTGATCAACGGCATGTTCTGCCAGCCGTCGGCCCGCATCGCGCCGTTCGCCGGATGCCCTGTGATCGCCTGGCATTCCCTGCTCGACAGATACCCGACGAACAGCCCGTCCCTGATGATCTCGGTACGGGTTGATTTCACGCCCTCGTCGTCGTAACCGAACGTTCCCAGGCCTCCGGGAGAGATACTGTCGGCGTAGATGTTGACGACATCGGAGCCGTACTTCAGCTTCCCGATCAGCTCCGGCTGCATGAATGATCCGCCCGCCAGGCTGATCTCGGTTCCGAGGACGCGGTCCAGCTCTATCGGATGCCCGCATGACTCATGCACCTGAAGCGCGAGCTGGTCGCCGTGGATTATGATGTCTCTCTTCCCGGTCGGGCATTCATCGGCGGTGAGCAGCATGATTGCTTCGTCCCGGATTCTTTCCGCGTTCTCGAGGAGCTTCATGTCCTCGACCTGCTCCCAGCCCTTCTTCGCCCAGTCGCCTCGGAAGCTGTTGGGGAACGTTCGCCTCTGGACCTCGTCTCCTTCCTTCACCGTGACCTCGTAGCCCGCGCCGCACTCCACGAGGTGCTGAGTGATGTCCGCGCCCTCGGTGGAGACGAATCGCTTGTTGATGTGCAGAGCGCCGCAGGACGCCTCGGTCGCGACAACCTTCTCGTGGTTCCCGATGATGTCCGAAACTTTCATTAGAAGCTGGATTTTCTCAGTGAGAGGGACATCGAACGGGTCTTTCTCGATGGGTGTCTCGTACGAGTCCTGGTGAATCTCAACCTCGCCCAGCTTCACGTCTTCGCGCCTGGTGGTGGCGCTTGCCCTGGCGATTTCGAAGGCTCTCTCGGCGGCCGCGACGATATCGGCTTCGTCGGTCGATGCGACTCCCGCGAATCCCCAGGAGCCGTCGGCGATTACCCGCACCCCGACTCCCGCATCGGTTGTTCGCACAAGCCCCTCTACCTTGCCGTTCCGGATAATT
>CAYLVL010000320.1:0-3692 GCA_964387135.1 uncultured Planctomycetota bacterium | reverse complement strand
CGCTGAGGCTCGAACTGGAGATACTCGATCAGCAGGGAGCCGTGAGACGGGACGGGATATCCGGCGAGATTGCGGGGATCGCTGTCGAAAGCCCGGATGCTCTCATTCCCGGAGGCTGCCAGTTCTTCGATCGCAGAGCCGTCGGGATGGTCGCACAGCCGGGAGGTCCGGCAAGCTCCGTTTATATATTCGAAATTCCCAATTGCGTTCCCGACAGCCAGGGCGACAAAGGGATCCTTGTGACGATTCTGTCCGAGGAACCGTCGGACTACAACTCCGGAATCCCCGGATTCCCGTACCCCGAGGGCGCTGCGCTCGCGGCTTACTGGCGTGGCTCTGTTGCGGTCGGAGACGAGCTGCCGAACCTGCCCCCTGTCGGCGGCGATATCAGTCTCTACTGGGAATGCCCCGGCGATCCATGCTCCGGTCAGCCTTTCACTGTCGAGATCTCCGAAGCATACGATCCGGACGGCAATCCGGTAAATATCACCTGGGATTTCGACGGCAACATGGACTTCGCCGATGACATGGACGGCGATGATACGAACCTGGCCGCTGTTTATGTATACGGCGATCCGGGAGTGTACGAATGCTGGTGCAGGATAGATGACGGGACCCAGCACACGGATGTCGGACCGCTCTCAATAACCGTGCTTGACTGCATTCCCGACAATCCGACTGAGGTGAAAACCGTTCCCGGCGAATCCGGCTGGATCTCCTACGATGTCGCGCTGAACCCGGAAGACGGCTATGCGTACTGCGCGATAAACACCGGCTCGGCGGGCACCATGCGAGTGGTGGATGTCGATCCGATTGAGGACGCGTATGTGCGAGGCTCAGTCAGCTTCGGCTACCTTCAGAGCTCGATCGCCTGCAAAGGCTCCTATGTTTACATCGGAGGTGTCTACCTTAACGGTATCTCTACCATCGACGCCAGTGATCCCGATAATCCCGTTGAAGTTGATAACTACCAGCAGGGATTGAGCAATGCGATGATCAACGACCTTGACGTAGTCAATGATTATCTTTACGCCGCCGCGCAGTGGGGAGGGATACTTGTGTTCGATATTACCGATCCCGCACACCCGGGTTTTGTCGGACAGACGCCCGGTGGATATGGAACCGTCATAAACTCCAATTGCGTGGTGGTTACCCCCGATAATCAGTGGGGATTCTATACAGACGGGTACGAGGTCAATCCGGATATGGACGACTACGTGAAAGTGGTCGACCTCTCCGATCCCTCAAACCCCACCGTTGTCCATACGGTGGATCTGCACTATCACTTCAATACCGACATGGATATCCAGGGCGACTATCTCTACATTACGGAAAGCGGCTACTTCACCGTTCTGGACATCAGCGATCCCGCGAGCGCGGAGATTGTCTTCACATCCAACAGCGGTTTTGGCGGCTCCCAGTACGGCATGGATGTTGACGGCTCGTATGCCTACATGGTCAAGGGGATCTGGGGATCGGGTACTCTGGGAATAATCGACGTCAGCGATCCGGAGAATCCGCAGCCCTATTCAACCATGCCGATTTCGGGCGGCGGTCAGGGCGTTGAGGAATGGTGCGGGCTGCTTTTCATCGCGGCAAGTTACAATGCTCTGGATATAGTTCAGCTTTACTAGGTTCTCCCGGGCAGGACAGCCCGATTTCTCGATGACAAACGCCCCGATGCCGGGGCGTGTTTTTTTCGCTTCTGGCGGAGAGGGAGGGATTCGAACCCTCGAAGGAGCTTGTCGCCCCTTACTCACTTAGCAGGCGAGCGCTTTCAGCCACTCAGCCACCTCTCCGCGTCTTGCCGATCGATTCTACCACAGGGTAATATCGCCAACAACCGAATCAAAAAACCTCCCGGGCAGGGGGAGGCGCGAAGGGGAGTGGTCGCGGGCACCGGATCAGTTGAAGCCCGTGCCCTCGTCGTCGTCCTCGAGGTCCCTGAAGAAATCCTCGGGCTTGACGTCCTTCAGGAAGTCCTTGAACTGGGAGGTCTCGTCGGTTCCTCCGCGCTGCCGGAATCCGATCGACGGATCCTGTCCACCCGCATCATCCGTGTCCGGGCGGTCCTCGCGCTTCATCGCCTTGAGAGGAATGCCGGCCTTGGCGAGGATCTCCTCGCTTACCAGTACCGGGGCTTTGGTTCGGAGCGCCAGTGCGATTGCGTCGCTGGGCCTTGCGTCGATCTCCAGCTTCTCGCCCTCATTGTAGAGCACGATATTGGCGAAAAAGGTGCTGTCCTCGATATGGGTGATGTGGATGAACTCGACCGATCTCTGAAGCTTCTCCAGCACGTGACTGAGAAGATCGTGAGTCATCGGCCTGGGGAACGGAATATTCTTGAGGCCCATCTCTATCGCACTGGCCTCGTAAATGCCGATAAGAATCGGCAGATAGCGGTCTCCGTTAACCTCCTTGAGGATAACAACAGGGGTCTTGTTGACCAGATCGTACATGATCGAGTCGACGACCACTTCCTTGATTGCGTATCCCCGGTCGTTCACTTCAGCCTGCTTCCTTTCATATTCCCCACCTTTGTACACACACCCGCCCCGGAAAACCCGCTTCGGTCTTCCATCCGCCTAAAGGATACCGCATATTCTGCCTGATGGAAAGACCCGCGCCGACACCCGGCGCAGATCTGCTGACTGTAACCCTCATTCCTGCCTGGGTCGCCATCGACCACAGGCGAGACGGTGCCTACATTAAGGATAGCTCGAGATCGATTACCGTCGTCGTTCCGGAGTTGACTACAACATCGAACATGGTGCCTGTGTATATCTCTGTGCTCGTATATTCCGCCCTGCCGGTTACCTTGTAGATCCCCATCGGCAGGCCGTTGAAGACGAAGATGCCCCGACCGTCGGTCGTTGTCTTGAACTTGACTCCCGTCATGCTTCCTCCGACCTTCTCGGCGGTGATAAACACCCCGGTGGGCGGGTACGCGGTCTCTCCGGTGCCCCCATCGTGAATCGTGACATTGCCTCGGAGAACTCCCTCATCGATGAACCTCAGCGCAAAATCAACCCTGTTGTCGCCCTGAGTGATAGTCTGGAAGCTGCTCGTCGCCTCGTAGTACGTAACACCCTCACCCGGGGCAACGACCGTTATGGTGTAGTTCTCAGGAACCACCGATTCCATGCGATAGTACCCGATGGGATTCGTGTGGGCGATGCGGCTTCCAAGAAGCGGATTGGCTATCGTGACCCGCGCTCCGGAGATCGGCAGTCCCAGCCCGGAGCTGTTTACGTAGCCGGACAGCGTCGCCCTGCCGCTCTCGTCCCGATGCATGAACACATTGATGATCACATCGTCCTGTTCTCGAATCACAAGACCGTCACGTGTTCCGCTTACATAACCCGGCCGCTCGAAGTACAGCCTGTAGATCCCTTCCTGGAGGTTGAAGAACCTGTACTCGCCGCCGAGGTTGGTCAGGTATCGTATCGGCTCGAATGTCAGGTCGGCGGGAAGCATGAGTGTTACCCTCACACCGCCCAGCCCGACTCCGTCGTAGACATCCCTGACAATGCCGCCGATGCTGGAGCCGATCGTGTTTGTGGGATTCAGATCGAAGAACGGCGTGTCGAAGTAATCGTCGCTGGCCTGGCCCTCGCGGATGTTCTCGCGCAGATCGTTGAAACCGGGAGCCGTGATCGTGAACTCGGCTGTTCCGGAAGGAACCGAGAAAG
>CAYLVL010000319.1:0-3732 GCA_964387135.1 uncultured Planctomycetota bacterium | reverse complement strand
CACCCCACATGGAATCGGTTCAAGTCGCTGAACAAAAAAGACGCGGAAACGGAAGGTGGGTACGAGATCGGTGAGCCGATCAGCGATCTGCTTCTGGTTTTTCCGCTGGAGGATTTCTACGCGACAGGTCACGCAGGAGGCAACAGACTCGGGCGGCTGCTTGTCGGGCTTGTCGACAGGTTGACGAGGCTGGGCTACCAGATCGACATCATCAGCCCTGCATGGCTCGCGGAAGCTGACATACGCGAGGGATGGATCGGTGTAAACGGTTGCCCCTTCAACTCGATCCTGCTGCCGTATTCGAGGGTGGTAACCGAGAGCACGCTGGAGATCATTGGCAGGGCCAGGGCGGCGGGTGTGACGGTGATGACCGATTTGCTGGTCGCGAACGGTACAACCGATGAGGACGGCATGCTTCAGTCGGTGGTCAATCGGATCAGGGAATCAATCAAGCCGACTTTCGGGCTTCCGGACGGAGCGCTTTGTAACATGCGACATCACGAAAGCGGCTATGATGTGTTCCTGATTCCTGATCGTCCGGGCGGCAGGTTCGGAGGGGTGTTCAGGTTCCTGAGTGTCGAGGTAGAAGTGGAGGAGAGGTCGGAGCCTCTGACGGTCAAACTGGAAGCCTGATTCGGACGTATGAAAAGAAGCTGTACCTACTCCACAATGATCGCGCGTTTCTCCATCGACGATTTCCGAACAGCCTCAACCACCTTCAGAGCCTGCAACCCGACTTCCCCGGGAGTCTCCAGCGGAGCCTTTCCCCTGATCGCATGCGCAAAAAGCCTGTGAGGCTCGTAGCGGGGAATCAGCTCGAGGATCTTCGTCGCCAGCTTCGGCATCTCGAGTTCGTGCATCTCGCCCACACGCCGGGAATCCCACAGCTCCCCGGAAAAGAGCTTCCCCGCAAGCCACCTTACACCCGAATCGTCGCGTGAGATCATCCCGTCGGTGCCGAAGAACTCGACGGAGTCGGTCGAAGCGGTGAAGCTTGAAAGGAACAGCCCGATGGTGCCCTCGCTGAATCTGACAACCGTCGCGGTCGTCTCATCGACCGGGAATTTCTTCGGAGCCACCATGCTCGACGACAGGGCGGTGACCTCGACGATGTTCTGATCGAGTATGAACTGGGCGATGTCGATATGGTGCACGGCCAATTGTATGAAGGAGCCTCCACCGATTCTCTCCGGCGATGATCTCCAGTCATCCGGCGCGGGCGGACGCCTGAGATGATTGACGTGAGCGAGGGCGGTGCGAACGACGGTCAGTGAGCCGAAGCACCCGTCGGCGGCCATCGCGCGCATCTGGCGATAAATCGGGTCCGATCTCTCCAGCATGACCACTCCGAGAAGTCTGCCTGCATCCTTCGCCGCCGCGACCATCTCCATGCCTTCCTCGACATTTCTCGCGAGAGGTTTCTGAACAAGGCAGTGCTTGCCCGATTTCACCGCCTGGACGGCCTGATCCCTGTGGCAGTCGTTCGGGGTGTTAACAACAACAAGTTCGATGTTCTCCGAGAGGAAATCGTCGAAGTCGGTTGTGTATCTGGGTACGGTGAACTCCGACGCGACCTGTCTCACCGCGAAGTCGTCTATATCGTGCACGATGCGGACATCGATCTCCGGGATTCCCTTGATGCCTCTGAGCACCGTCGGGGTTATCCCCCCGCAGCCTGTGATTCCGGCCCGTACCGGCTCCATCTCTTCCATTGCACTCAATCCGGCTCACTCCTGTTGATTTTGAAGAATCCTTTGCTCAATGGTCAAAAGGTTGAAATCCAGAAGCCTTCCCGTCTCGCCGTCTGAAAGGGCGATCCGGCCCTCGTTGACTCTCGCGCGAATCATCGGGCTGTTGAAGAGACTGCCGGTCGGGAATTCAAATGGCGCTCCGTTGATGTACCCCGTATCTTCAGCCCAGTTGTACTCAAGCGCTCTGCCGTGACGGTTGACATGCTGCACCACCGGTCCGTCCGGCGACTCTATCAGAAGCGGCGGATCGAGCTCCAGGATTCTCGTTTTGAATGTCTCGAAATCACCATCGAAGTAATCGCTGCCGATCTCGACTACGAACGCCGTCTGTCCGGCGGGCACTACAAGCCTGTGCGCGGGAGGGAATCCTTCATTGGGTTCCGCTATCCATCGCCCTTCATGGAACGGGTAAACCGCGATATAAGTCTCGCCGTCGTGTCCGAGAATCCAGCCTTCTTCGATAGTGTGATTCAGGCAGTCGGGAACATAAAGGGTCACGTGCTGGTGATCCACGCCTTCGGGTATGTTGTAGACGGCAAAAAGCGTGTAAAGGTGCTGGAAGATGCGCTCGTAGGGGGAGCTGGAGTTCAGCTTGTTCGGGTCGGTGTAGGTCGACTTCTGTGCCTGTACCGACGCGGTGAGCATGTGCGGGTCCTCCGGGAAGAACATCGCGAGTTCATAGGCCGAGTAGTAAGGATGCAGCGAAAAGAGAGTGGTGTTCTCGGCGGAGCCGATCCATGTCACATCCCACGTGTGCTGCTGGATAGGCTGAAGAATCCCGCCCTGGAGACTCCCCATGCAGAATTCCGATGTCATGTAGGTGTACTTGTATACCGGCGAGTTGAGAAGCTCGGAGTAGCGCATCTGGTTGCGCACTCGCTTGACTTCGGTGTGGGTGTAAGGGTATTCGCGCATTGCCGCGCCGTTCGCGATGACCGCCGGGCATCGGTACGATCCGTACACACCGTTCAGAAGCCAGGTGTGAAATTCGTCCGGCATATCGATCCCGCCGAAATACAGGTAGTAGTAGGCGGTGGAATTGTCGTGATCGCCCTGAACTACGCTCGGGTCGTACATGCGCGAGTGCCCGCCGCAATAGCGACCGTAAAGCGACTCACCGGCCATGTCGGCAAGAAGAAGATCGAGCATCATCCCGGCTTCGCGCTTCAGCCTCGGCTCCTCGGCGAAATCGTAGAGCAACAGAAGCGGGGACATGTAGGTGTTGAAATAGTGCGGGGAGTCGAATTCGCCCTGTCCGATCGTGGTCGTGATTCTCGTCCACTCGTTGATCCAGCCGAGCGCCTCGTCGTAGTTCTCCTGCGTCGTTCTGCCAGTGAACCATTCGGACGCGGGAGTCTCGGGCCATGTCTGCGCGGCAAGAAGGAGGCTCGTGTAGTACATCAGCCAGTGATTCTCGGTATCACCGCGATAGATGTTGTTGGCGACAAGGCCATGCCGGATAAGCTCGCGGATGTCGTTCGGCAGGCGGTCGCGGCAGTGAAGGTAGAGGCTGATCGCCGGGAACGAGTCGAACATGGAATGCCCGAAGTTGGCGAAGCGAGCCCTGAGATCGTTCCAGAGCTCCTCGGAAGCACGATCCTCCTTGATAAGCGCGATCGCCTGGAACGGTCCGATGTGCCGACCCTCGCTCAGGCTCGCGAGACGCTCCTCGGCGCGGTCGGCGAGCATTGCTGCGGATGCCTGGACTCTCTCTTCATACCCCGGCGCGTAGTCATCCCTGAATTCGCCACCCGGCGGCGCTTCCGTGCCGACCGACAGACTCCCGGGCTGATCGGACGGAGGCTCCGCTTCCCCTCGATACAACGCGCCCTGCCAGAGATCGGTTATTACCGCTTCCTGAAGAACGATATTGCCTGCCTCATCGGTCTGGACATGCCAGCTTTCGCCGCCGTCACTGCTTACATACAGGCCGTCTCTCGCGCCGGCATACATGACGTCGGGATTGCCGGCATCGACAAGC
>CAYLVL010000318.1:0-3739 GCA_964387135.1 uncultured Planctomycetota bacterium | reverse complement strand
CAGACCTTACTGGTGTAGATCTTACCGTTTCAGCTTCGTCTTTCAAGCAAGGTGCGATAACCATAACAAAAGAGGCAGCTCTTACATCAAGGGTTGACCTTGTGGCTCAGGCAAGATACAAAATTGCCCAAGCCCTTGCCCAAGATGTGGATGTTGATATAGCAACTTCACTCCAAGACACAACAGTAACCAACAGGGTATACGGTGGAAGCGCTACAGGCGTTGACAGCCTAAGCACTGGCGACAAGTTTACAGTTGACTTGATACCAGACGCAATAGCAAAGATAGAAGCTAACAACTTCTTCCCGAGGTACTTGTTCATATCGCATCTTCAGAGGCAGGTGCTTCTGAAAGACTCAACATTCGTGAACGCTTCAGAGTACGGCGGGAGAGAAGTTGTGCTTAAAGGTGAAATAGGGACATACCTTGGCCTTAAAATAATATCAACAACAAACACTCCAAGCTACTCTGCAAGCGAAACTGACACCAACGAAAGCTCAACCCAGTGGGGAGCTGCAGGTCATTGCTGCATAATGGTTGGAACAGGACCAAACAACGAACCTGTGGCAGTCGCTCTTGCGTGGAAAGAGCTTCCCAGCATTGGTTACGAGTATGACATGAAGAGGAACAAGCACTGGATCTACTACGATCAGGCTTTTGTTACAGGGATAATCCAACCAAAGGCTGTGTGTCTGATTAAGGTAACAGACGCATAACCCCTTTGATTGGTTTGAGTGACAGCTGCTTTACGCAGTTGTCAGATTCCTTTTTACCATAGGTAAAAAGGATGGTCATCAAGAAAAGGAGGTATTAAGCATGGCAAAAGGAAGACGATTCGGCTTTCACTCAGGTTATGTTAGAGCCAGAAACATTCAGTGCGGATCTGCTACAATGTCTTCGGGAAGCAAAAGCATCTCGTTTGATCCACCATTTACAAATATCCCCAAAGTAGTCGCGGCGTGCACAACTTCAACAAATGCTGTTCAAGTTTCAACAAAATCAAGAAGTGCAGCTACACTTGTATGCGGGAGCGGAACCGACAGTGTTGACTGGATAGCATACGACGAATACGAATAGAGGTGATAAACATGGTATGGCTCAGACTAAAAGACCCGTCTTTAAGTATTTCGAACAGTGCAGGGTTTAATATATCGGGCAACATGATAGTTGAAGCTCCACCTAACTTAAAACTAAGCCCAGGTATATTCTACATTTTTGACACTTACGAAGAAGCTGTTGCATCGCTTTCGAAATCACCTGAAGTGCTTGAAAAAAAGACGAAGTCAACAAAGCCAGCAGCTGAACCTGCGTCAACTCCAACTCTTGACAGAAAATATGTAGACAATCTGCTTGCCCAAAACACAAGAACCATTCTCAAAAGCTTAAGAGAAGACCAGCCAAGCGCTGACGATGCGCAGTTGCTTCTTGAAGCCGAAAGAAAAGGCAAGAATAGGTCAGTGATAGTGAATTTCCTGAGAAAGCTCGCAAGATAATATGCATCTGTTCGTTGCAATGGAAGCTGACAACAGCTCTTGGCCTAAAATAATCCAGTGGCTAAAAGACAGGGAATACTACGACCCAAAGACTGAGAAAACATACAGGGTTGCTGTCAGGGAAGTGAGAATAATGAACTTGGCAGTTCAGGAAAATGTCATGGACAAGCTTATTGCCGATATTGTCCCTTCTCACTATCATGGAGGCAAAGGAGTTGCTTCGGTAATGGCTAAGTTAAAACGCTTGTTAAAATTTATATGGCCTGAGTTCAAAATAGTAAACATAAAGAAGTATGGGAAAGGCAATGTGCAAGTTCCCCAAAGCCAGAAAGAGTATGGCTTTTGGGTAAAAACATTCATACTTGGCACATTGCCTGATGATAAATACCTGGACGAGAAAGGCAATCTCGTTGACGGTATTTAAATTGGGAGGGAGCATGACTGTAACCAAGACTGTGTATGGTTCATATCAGGTGCTTTCAAGCGACGCAAGCGGTGCTGCAACTATCGCTAAAGAACTTGCACAGGCATTGAACACAGAAAAGGTGCCGAAAGGGAAAGTGGTATACTTCAATGCAACTGAAGGCGTTGCCGTCTATCATGTATAATTATGGCATATTGCACAGCATCAGATGTCCGGGCAATAGCGAACCTTACAACCTCGGACATCACGGATGGAGATTTGGAAACTTTAATCAGCTATGCCACTACTGAACTAAACTCTCAGGTAAACGGAAAAGTTATAGAAGAGATAATAAGCTACATTGACAATGTCAGACAGAATAAAATAAACGGGTCAAACACCACATTCTATGTTTCCAAGTCTTATCTCTGGTATTTTGGAGACTACAACAATGACGGGACTGTTGATGAAAACGATGTGATTGTTTATGAGTACAAAAATGACAACACTAAAACGCAGCTGACTGTATCATCAATTGATGAAATCGGCAAATTTGTCGTTGCCACGCCGCCTGCTTCTACATCTTACATAACTGTGACTTATGCTTACTGCCCGATATCAGAACAGCAGCCTCATACTCTTATAAAGAAAGCATGTATGGAGCTGGCTGCTGCTATGGCATTCACTAAAATACAAGCGCGAGATTGGGACAGATTAAGCATAGGCAAACTTACTATTTCAAGAGGGCGGTTTGACAGAGCGTTTGATATTTATTACAAGCGATATAAAACAACACTTGACGAAATAAGATCAAAAATGCCAAGAAAGGTAAAGTCCGACATATCCGGGATGAAAGAGGTGATAACTGGAAACATCCAGTAAAAGATTTAAACCAACTTTGCAATATAATGAATAGGAGGTTAAAATGGCTGCTACATTCGCTATACACGAAAGCAATGGAGCTGGAGAGACAACCACAGTAGCTTCAAACCTTAACTTTGGAAGTGCTGACCAGGCAAACCTTGAACCAGCATCATACCCAATTACTGCAGGAGACAGGTCTTACGAAAAGTGGGTGAGGCTTTACTTCAGCGGCACATTTAACAAGATTGAAAACATAAAGATCTGGAAATCCGCAGGAGATTATGTAACAGGGGAAGGGATAGTTACTAATCTTACCACAACCGGTTATTCTGCTGCATCATATACTACTCCAACATCAGCTACTTCTACAGTTGCTACATATACAATGCCGACATCAGACCCAGGAAGCGCAAACCTTGGCATTGGAGGTTCTTTGACTGGCTCTTTGACTGCGGCTGGTTATTCGGATTACTGGGTGCTGCAAATGACGACAAGTACAAGCTCTCCGCCTGGGAATGTGAATCAGAAGACATTTACAATACAGTACGACGAGTCTTAAGTTAACGGAGGCAATACAATGCCCGAAAAAGACAAAACTTACAAAACAGAAATACTGCCAGTTCTAAATAAACAATCAAGATATAACTTTGGTCTTGTTATAGCAATCCCAACCCGCGGCATGGTTGACATCAGGTTCATGCTTCACATGCATGATGTTGCTATGTGTCTCCCTACAGGCCTCACATGGAAATACATTACATGCAGGGGAGAAAGAGTTGACATAGCAAGACAGCTGCTTGCAGAGCAGGCGTTAAAAGACAAAGCTCGTTATATTCTTTTTGTGGATGATGACACATTTATTCCGCTTGACGCGGTTGCAACTATGATGAGCACCGGCAAAGATGTTGTGACAGGAATTGTCTGGACTAAAAGAACGCCAAGCGAACCTTGCATTTACAAAGAGGCAGGTCTTGGCCCT
>CAYLVL010000317.1:0-3756 GCA_964387135.1 uncultured Planctomycetota bacterium | reverse complement strand
TTGTCAAATAGATGCCCCAGGGCCGCGTCGATCCCGACCCTCACCCTCGTGCCCGCATGCAGCGTACCGGTCGATTCAACCTCCGCCACAAGCTCGCTTTCTCCAAGCTTTACGATCACGATCTCCCTGCTTCCCAAAGGCTCTGCCACAACAACCTCGCCGGGGATCCCCCCGCTCCATACGCCGGCGTTCTCGACGCGTATGTTCTCCGGACGTATGCCATACGTCACCGCGCCACCGATCACTTCGTCGGGAAGCTCGATGTACGGTTGCGGGATCGGCAGCGTGAAGTCCCCGGCATTGAACGCGGGCTGCGTGCCCTCGACTCTTCCATCGACGAAATTCATCGGCGGTGTGCCAAGGAATCCCGCGACAAACCTGTTCCTTGGATGATCGTACACATCCAGCGGTGTCCCCACCTGCTGCACCGTACCTTCATCCATCATGACAATGCGATGCCCCAGCGTCATCGCTTCCACCTGGTCGTGCGTCACGTAGATCGTCGTTACGCCAAGCTCCTGGTGAAGCCTTGCGATTTCCGTCCGCATTTCCGCCCGAAGCTTGGCATCGAGGTTGGACAAAGGCTCATCGAAGAGAAAAACCTGTGGCTCCCTTACAATCGCCCGACCTACAGCCACTCGCTGCTTCTGCCCTCCCGACAACTGGACGGGCTTCCGCTCCAGGAGTTCCTCCAGACCGAGAATGCGTGCCGCGTGCTGAACGGACTCGATACGCTTCTCCCTTCTCACCTTCCGCATGACAAGTCCGAACTCAAGGTTCTGCCTGACCGTCATGTGGGGATAGAGCGCATAGTCCTGGAAAACCATCGCGACATCCCGCTGCTTCGGTTCCAGATCGTTGACAACACGGTCTCCGATCATAATCCCGCCGCTTGTGATCTTCTCCAGCCCCGCGACCATCCTCAATACCGTCGACTTGCCGCATCCGGACGGCCCGACAAGCACCAGGAGCTCGCCGTCGCCGACCTCGAGCGAGACATCCTTCACGGCGTGCACGCCGTTCGGGTAAACCTTGTTTACATTCTCCAGGACAACTCGCGCCATGGCCCGAAGCGCCTTCCTTCCAAGATTGGCAGAATGTTAGCATAAAACCGACCGGCCCTATCACCGCTCCGTTATTCTCAGCCGCAGCTTTCCCGCCATCTCCTCGCGAAACACGCAGCCCTTTCCCAACTCCCAGCTCTCGATCTCCACATCCGGACGCTTCCCGTCAGCTTCCGCCTCGACCGAGTCAACACTGTCCGGAAGCCCGAGATGCAGAGCCTTGAGCGGGGAGCCCTCGACAACCATCTCCGTGACTCTCGCTTCCGGATCGCGCGTGTAGGTGTAATGCAGGGTCTTTCCCGATGCCGGATACTCACAGGTCACGTCCGCGGCGTTCACACCCGCAGCGTCCCAGTGCGGCTCGAGCCACAACGCCTCGAATCCCGGACGTCCCGAGCGAACTCCCACAAGCCCCTGTATCAATGCACCCGCCATTGCCGACGAGCCCCAGGCGTCGGTCGGATACGCTTCCGGACTTGTGCTCGCTTCCTTCGTCGCTGGTCTGCCGTCCGGGAAATACCACAGATACGCTTCCCCGGTTGAGTCGATCATCCTGAAATACCTTTGGAGAATGTCCACTCCGTACTCGGGATATCCGTACCTGAACGCCGCCCGCGCAAGCTCACCCCCGACAATCGGCATTATCCCCCCGTTTACATACACTCCCGGCTTGAGTTTCTCGTCGCCGAAAACCCCCGTCGGGAACGGCGGATCGATACTGAACCATTCGGCGAACGCCTTGCTTAGTCCACGCCTTTCGAAGTACTCCCTGATTATCGATCGAGCCATCGACGGTGTCGGCAGACCCCGATTGATGTCGTATGGATTCGAAAGCGATAGTTGCTGCTCCTCATCAACACCCTCGACACGGAAATCATCCAGCGGATGCCTGTGCCGATAGAACCTGCCATTCCACAAAAGCTCGTTCGCCCTTTCTCTCAAGTCCTTCGCCTGTTCGTCATGCTTCTTCGCTTCCTCATCGCGACCAAGGTGTTGAAGCATCTCACTCATCAGTTTCCACGCGTAATACACCCCCGACACATCGCCGTGCATGATCCCGAAATGCGTCTTCTCATCGATCTTCCCCGGCCAGTGGAGCTCCTCCAAGTCCTCCCGTATGTCGAAATCCCACGTGTCGATAGTGTAGGCGCGCTTCGGCATCTTGTGCACGGGGTCCCATCGCCACGGATGGCTCGTCATGTACTCAAGACCGCGCTCCAATGACGGAAGCTTCGAGATCATCCACTCATCGTCGCCGCACGCCAGCCATGCCCTGTATACCCCGACAACCGCAAGGTATTCCAGATCCGCTTCAGTCGGCACCCGGAGCATATTGCCCTCAAGATCAATGAAATCGTGAAAGGACCCATCCTCGTTCTGATGCTCGATGAATAAATCAAGAAGGCATTTGTCGTCGTCAAGGAGCCAGACGGACGCGAGCATCATGTGGACGTTGTCCCTGAGCCACAGCCACGGGCAGTCCGGAGTGTGGTAACCGGCCACGCTGTCGCCGCCTGTCCATGGCTTCTCGATTCGGGTCCAGTTGGCCTCCATGAAGCCCTTGACCTTCGGCCAGAACTCGTCCCATTCCGGGAATCCGGTGCGAATCTGGATCATGCTTGAAGTGTAGCACGGTCTGGCTCTTGAAGGCTGCCTTGGAAAGAAAAACAGGAAATTCACGGCATTATAAATTATTTTTAATTTATAGTAATCTATAGTTGACAGCCAATCCCCGGACGGTTATCTTTACTGGCATAGGTCCTGGGAGGAAAGGCGTATGATACTCGTTCACGGGGTCACGGGTTCTGTTGGAAGCGAAGTAGTCTGGCAGCTCGGGAACAAGGGGAAGAAGGTCAGGGTGCTCGTGCGGGCGCCGTCGGAAGCGCAGAAGATTGTCAACAGCGGAGCCGACATCGTAAAGGGTGACCTGGAGCAGCCGAACACGCTTACCGAAGTTTTCAAGGGGGTAGTTAGGCTGTTTCTCGCCTCGCCTCCACACCGGAATCAGCTCGTCAGGGAATCCAACGCAATCGAAATCTCAAAGCTCGCCGGTGTAAGACATATCGTCAAGCTCTCCTGTTACGGCGCCGGGATCAACTGTCCCTTCAAGCTCGGCAGAATGTACGGTGAGATCGAGAAGAAGATCGAGGACTCCGGTATTCCCTACACTCACCTCCGGCCCCATTTCTACATGCAGAATCTGCTTATGTACGCCGATGCGATCAAGCACTCGGGATCGTTCTACGCCCCGATGAAGAGCGGCAAGATCGGCATGGTGCATGTGAAGGACATCGCGGCGGTCGCCGTGGCGGTCCTTACCGAGGCGGGCCACATGAACAAGATTTACGAGATCACCGGGCCGGAGGCTGTTTCCTTCCGCGATGTCGCGGACAGGCTGTCGAAGGTCACTGGCGAGGACATCGAGTATGTCTACATCCCGCCCTCGGCCGCCAAGGCCGGAATGCTCGCGGCAGGAATCCCGGAATGGTTCGCCGAAGCACTTCTGGAGCAGTACGAAGCATGGTCGACCGACGAGGCTTCGACCGTGAGCGACACCGTCGCGCGCGTCACAGGTCGATGGCCGATCCCCCTGGAGAAATTCCTGGGAGAAAATCGCGGTGCCTTTGCCTAGTACGGACCGCCCGCTTCCGGCCGATCGGAACGCAGGCTTCCAGCCGATCGGACCGCAGGC
>CAYLVL010000316.1:0-3786 GCA_964387135.1 uncultured Planctomycetota bacterium | reverse complement strand
AGCTGACCTGACTGGGTGAAGCGGTTTTGACAGGACACGCTCAAGGGGCCGGAAGCCCCCTGAGCGTGCCACACGGGATTTTGCATTCCTAATGATTCACTCCTCTCCATGAGTGGAGAGGGGCGGGGGGTGAAGTTTGCGGGCAGGATGCGCATGCCGCGAGGGTCACGCGCTGGAAAGCGCGTGTCACGTGTTCTGAAGACGCTCAGCATCCTTCCCCTCACTTACGCCTGATGCTACAATCCATCCCATGCAGGTTGCCGTCATAGGCTGCGGTTATGTCGGGCTCGCCACAAGTGTCGTGCTCGCCGACCTCGGCCATCACCTGACCGGGGTCGAGATCGATGCCGCCAAGCTGGCGACACTCCGCGACGGTCGCGCGCCGATCTTCGAGGCTCACCTCCAGGAATTGCTCGCGCGCAATATCGAGGCAGGCCGACTCGCTTTCACCGACGATCACATCTCCGCGTGTCGCGATGCCCTTGTGATCTTCATCGCGGTCGGCACTCCGACCTTGGAGACATGGGAGATCGATCTGTCGCAGCTCGAATCGGCGATCGACTCAGTAGCCGCCGCTCTCAAGGAGCGCGATCCCGAAGCCGATCCGCCGGTCGTGGTGATCAAATCGACCGTACCCTCCGGCACGCTCGACTACCTCAAGGAGCGCCTGTCCGCCCGGACCGATCGACCGTTCCGGATCGCCTCCAATCCCGAGTTCCTCAGGGAGGGTCAGGCGGTTTTCGACACCTTCTACCCGGACCGCATCGTGATCGGGGCAGAGGATGGAGAATCTTTTGCGGTGCTCGACGATCTGTACAACGAGATCATCAGCCAGAGTTTCGATTCCGACCCGCCACGACCGGACCGCCCGGACACTTGCGCAGTCCAGGTGCCGGTGGTCAGGACATCGCCAAGGTCGGCGGAGATGATCAAGTACGCCTCGAACGCATTCCTCGCGACGAAAATCAGCTTCATCAACGAGATCGCCAATCTCTGCGAGGAAGTCGGCGCGGACATCACGGATGTCGCTTATGGGATCGGGCTGGACGACCGGATCGGGCCGAAATTTCTCCGGGCGGGGATCGGTTACGGCGGTTCCTGCTTCCCGAAAGACACCAAGGCGCTTCATCAGCACGCGGGGAGTCGGGGCTACACGTTTACTCTTCTCAACGCGGTTATCGAGGTCAACCGCATCCAGCGATATCGGTTCCTGGCAAAGATCAGGCGCGCGCTCGAGCCATTGAACGGAAAGACACTCGGTGCTCTCGGTATCGCGTTCAAGCCCGGTACCGACGATATCCGGGAAGCACCTTCGATTGACCTGATGCGGGAGCTTAAACGCGATGGGGTGAGGTTAAAGGCAACCGACCCGAAGGCCATTGAGAACGCGAGGCGGGTATTCGACGGCTGCGAGTATTGCGACGATCCTTACGAGGTCGCTCGCGATGCGGACGCGCTCGTGCTGGTCACCGAATGGCCCGAGTTTCTGTCGCTCGACTGGAAGAACGTCGCCGGACTGATGAAAGGGAATCTCGTTTTCGACGGTCGCAACTGCCTGGATACCGGAGCGCTTGCGGATTTCGGGCTGCACGTGATCGGGGTGGGGAGATGAGAATTGTCACCGTTCGAATCGAGCAAGGGCCGGAGGGCGACTGGTGGGTGAATTGCCCCGAGGCCGTGGGCTTCTTCGCGATCGGCGAGACAAGGGAAGAGGCTCTGGCAAACGCCAAGGACGCGCTTTCGATCTTTCTTGAGGTGGATGAGGATTCGATGGAGCTTGATGTAGAAGACGCCTGAATGCAGGAAAAGGAACAATGCGCCGATTCAGCCGGGAGTAAGTTTGGCCGTCAACAGGTAACCAATAGCTGTGGATTGACGATTATTATGGTAGGTTAAGTCCGACAGGACATCGAAGGGCGTGCTATCTCATATCCCGTAGAGGTTACCCGCGTGACGCTCAAGGTCAACCTGGAAGATCATCCCCTGCTCTTCATAACCGACAGGCATCGATCGGCGGGTCGGGACAATCTCGAAGTGGTCACCGCCGCCCTGGAAGGTGGCTGCCGCTGGATTCTGTACCACGAGCCCGATCTCAGCGATGCGGTGTTCTATGAGGAGTGCCTGAAGATCAGGGAAATCACCAACGAGGTCGGCGCGGGACTCCTGGTATTCAGCAGGCTCGACATAGCCGCGCTGGTTCGGGCAGAGGGAGTCCATCTCACCGAGAGAGATCTGCCCGCAAGAGTGGTTAAGGAGTACATGGGCGAGGATTTCATCGTCGGCTACCACGCGCACAAGCTGGACGAGGCGATCACGGCCTCCTGGGAGGGAGCCGACTACATCACCTACAGCCCGCTCTTCCCGCTCACTCACAAGGAGTCAATCTACAAGCCGCATGGCATCGAAGGCGCGAGAGAAGTCCTCAGCAAAGTAAAGGTTCCCGTGTTCTTCCTCGGAGGCATCCGGCTTCCCGATCTCAAGGACCTTGCCAGGTCGATCCATCCGCTGAGAATCGCCGCAGTCAGCATGATCAGCGACGCCGACGACATCTCCGAGGCCGCCGAAAACGCTCTCAACATCCTCGAACCAGCTCTCAAACGCGATCAACCCTCCCAGCAATAGCAACCCGCCATGGAGGGGCGACGCAGCATGGAGGGGCGACGCAGCATGGAGGGGCGACTTGCAGTCGCCCGGATGGGCGATTTTCAATCGCCCTGTGGCCAATCCCGCAACCTGGGCAATCGCCCTGTGACCAATCCCGCAACACTTGGATTTATCCCGTACAGCCGTACCCCATTGTACGGTACAATAGCACCGACCAAGGAGGGAACCATGAAATCAACTCTCTATGCAATCTTGGTAACAATCTTTTGGCGGCCTTAATCGGCTGCTCCCCTGACAATCCCGCATCTCCGGGCGAAGACGCGTCTCCCGCCGATACCGTCGCGGGTCAGAGGACAATCACGTCCGGACGATCGCTGTGGGGCGTCTGGGAAGTCGCAATTGATCCTGTCACACTCAGGGCTGGCATTACACCAGTGCGGTTCGCGAACTTCCACGCGAATGTCCGGCAGTTCGTGGAGGAATCCCCCTGCACCAACTGCCTGAGCATAGTGCCTCCGATTGTGCCGCAGCTGTACGGCCTCGATGTCAATCTGTCTCTAACGCATCCGTTTCCCAGGCTTTCATACTACACTGGCTTTGATGTACGCGGCATCGTAATGCTCGAGGGCGACTACCGTTTCCCCGCCCTGCGTCTCACAACGACACGCGCTCCCGCGGGAGGATGGGCGCTGAGGAATCCCGACGGCTACACGCCGATGTTCAATGCGCTCGACTATACGCTGCCGGGAGTCTTGGGCTACTCGCGAGGCCGGATGGTGCCGCCGACCTGGCTTAATCCGACCAACACGCTGAATGCTTTCAATTGATCAAGATCGACACTGATCTGAAAATCTGGGAAGGACCGATAAGCATCCCATCGGCGCACTATCAGGCGATAGACATGAACCCGACTACCGGGGATATTGCGCTTTGGCCCAATCGTGACGATAAACCCGGCGAGTACGCGCTGATCGAGCAGCCGGTGGGGTTGGTGAGGGATTTATCCGGAGGATTAGAGAGGGAACCACAAAGGCACGAAGACACGAAGAAGAGAAAGATCAGGAAGATTAGGAGAGGGAACCACAAAGGCACGAAGACACGAAGAAGAGAAAGATCAGGAAGATTAGGAGAGGGAACCACAAAGGCACGAAGACACGAAGAAGAGAAAGATCAGGAAGATTA
>CAYLVL010000315.1:0-3792 GCA_964387135.1 uncultured Planctomycetota bacterium | reverse complement strand
ATCCGAGTCCCGGCGAGTACGAGGTCCAGCTCCGCGTCACCGACGACGAAGGCGGAACCGACACTCTCGACCAGCCGCTCGTCATAACCGTAAGCGAGGAGCCGCTGGATCCCGTCGCCCTCGCCGATGCCGATCCGAATCCGCAGATTGTCTGCGAAGACGTTCATCTCTTCGATGACGGCTCGTACGATCCGGACGGCGGCTCGATCACCCTCTACGAGTGGGACATCGACAACGACGGCACATACGACTTCACCGGCTCGGACATCTACTACGCCTGGAACGATGTCGGCACGTACTACGTGCAGTTCCGGGTCACCGACGATGAGGGCGCTACCGACACGTTAGACACTCCTCTGGAGATCGTGATCCAGAACGCGAATCCGACCGCGGTCGCCGAGGCCGACAAGTACAACGTCTACACGAACGAGACGATCAACTTCGACGGCTCCGGCTCATACGACAACGACTGCGACGGAGCCGAAATCGTCAAGTGGGAATGGGACTGGACGAACGACGGAACGTTCGACGAGGAAGGCGAGTACAAGTCGCACTCCTATCCGAGCGCGGGTGAGTACGAGGTCCAGCTCCGCGTCACCGACGACGAAGGCGGAACGGACACTCTCGACCAGCCGCTCGTCATAACCGTAAGCGAGGAGCCGCTGGATCCCATCGCCCTCGCCGATGCCGATCCGAATCCGCAGATTGTCTGCGAAGACGTTCATCTCTTCGATGACGGCTCGTACGATCCGGACGGCGGCTCGATCACCCTCTACGAGTGGGACATCGACAACGACGGCACATACGACTTCACCGGCTCGGACATCTACTACGCCTGGAACGATGTCGGCACGTACTACGTGCAGTTCCGGGTCACCGACGATGAGGGCGCTACCGACACGTTAGACACTCCTCTGGAGATCGTGATCCAGAACGCGAATCCGACCGCGGTCGCCGAGGCCGACAAGTACAACGTCTACACGAACGAGACGATCAACTTCGACGGCTCCGGCTCATACGACAACGACTGCGACGGAGCCGAAATCGTCAAGTGGGAATGGGACTGGACGAACGACGGGACGTTCGACGAGGAAGGCGAGTACAAGTCGCACTCCTATCCGAGTCCCGGCGAGTACGAGGTCCAGCTCCGCGTCACCGACGACGAAGGCGGAACCGACACTCTCGACCAGCCGCTCGTCATAACCGTAAGCGAGGAGCCGCTGGATCCCGTCGCCCTCGCCGATGCCGATCCGAATCCGCAGATTGTCTGCGAAGACGTTCATCTCTTCGATGACGGCTCGTACGATCCGGACGGCGGCTCGATCACCCTCTACGAGTGGGACATCGACAACGACGGCACATACGACTTCACCGGCTCGGACATCTACTACGCCTGGAACGATGTCGGCACGTACTACGTGCAGTTCCGGGTCACCGACGATGAGGGCGCTACCGACACGTTAGACACTCCTCTGGAGATCGTGATCCAGAACGCGAATCCGACCGCGGTCGCCGAGGCCGACAAGTACAACGTCTACACGAACGAGACGATCAACTTCGACGGCTCCGGCTCATACGACAACGACTGCGACGGAGCCGAAATCGTCAAGTGGGAATGGGACTGGACGAACGACGGAACGTTCGACGAGGAAGGCGAGTACAAGTCGCACTCCTATCCGAGCGCGGGTGAGTACGAGGTCCAGCTCCGCGTCACCGACGACGAAGGCGGAACGGACACTCTCGACCAGCCGCTCGTCATAACCGTAAGCGAGGAGCCGCTGGATCCCATCGCCCTCGCCGATGCCGATCCGAATCCGCAGATTGTCTGCGAAGACGTTCATCTCTTCGATGACGGCTCGTACGATCCGGACGGCGGCTCGATCACCCTCTACGAGTGGGACATCGACAACGACGGCACATACGACTTCACCGGCTCGGACATCTACTACGCCTGGAACGATGTCGGCACGTACTACGTGCAGTTCCGGGTCACCGACGATGAGGGCGCTACCGACACGTTAGACACTCCTCTGGAGATCGTGATCCAGAACGCGAATCCGACCGCGGTCGCCGAGGCCGACAAGTACAACGTCTACACGAACGAGACGATCAACTTCGACGGCTCCGGCTCATACGACAACGACTGCGACGGAGCCGAAATCGTCAAGTGGGAATGGGACTGGACGAACGACGGGACGTTCGACGAGGAAGGCGAGTACAAGTCGCACTCCTATCCGAGTCCCGGCGAGTACGAGGTCCAGCTCCGCGTCACCGACGACGAAGGCGGGACTGACATGCTCGATGACCCGCTGGAAATCACGGTTTCGCTCGCCTGCCCGGAGGGCATCCACACGTTCGATATGGAGCGGGGGCTGTCGAATCACTACTCGACCTTCGCTTACTCCGTGCTTCCTCGCGCGGACATAGCGTTCGTGGAAGCAGGTGCATCTATCGGACAGGGGATCGTCCAGGGCGGCCCGAACTCGCTGGTCTCGTTCAATCCGGATGTCGACAATGATGATCCTATCGACGACTATGTATTCAAACACCCGACAGGAGGAGGCGGTCTGACGACACTGGTCACATCGCTCGACGGCGCTCCGTACGACAACATAGTCGCGGTAGTTACGTCCGATATGCCCGATGAACTGAGGCTTCTTGACACCGCGGTCATCATGGGCAACTACTTCCCCTACTCGCACAGCTTCGGCGCGGACACCCGAATCATGGCCATGGATTTCGAAGCCGACGGCGACATCTGGGTCCTTGTAAGCGAGGGCGCGATCTCGCCTCAGCTTTCTCTCTACTACTCCGAGTACCTGGGAATCGAGGAGTACTACTCGACCTGGTCTTCCTGCTCTGTAGACCAATACATCGGCAACGAGATCGATGTCTTCGATATCGCGATCAACTGGACCACCGAACTTTTGTATGTGTTCGATGCGGGCGGGGACGGGTATGGACGGGTCGCGGTGTTCGACATCTCGACACCCACTGCACCAGCCTACTCGTTCTCCGCCTCCAGCCTGTTTGACTCGCCGATAATGTACGAGACAAATGAGGCGGCCGGTGTGGCGGGATTCGCGGACATTGAGATCGACCACCAGGGCACGGGCGACGATGAAGCCTGCCACATTCTGCTCTACGCTAGGCTTGGCGAATCGTACTCCGAGATCCGGAAGTTCGAGGAGAACATGATTCTCGTTGCGAGCAACTGGTACGGCAGCGCGGCATGGCCGTCGATGACGATCAATCCCGAGCCGGTGGTGACTGATCGCGATCTTGTCATGCCCGGCACATCCAAGCTGGGCTTCTGGCTTGCTCCATCAGACTGGTAAAAGCTTCACCTTCAAAAGCTCACAAGGCCCCCGGCTTCATCCGGGGGCTTTTTTTCCATGGACTATACAGCTTGACAGAATCTACGGGAACCAATAAGATTACCATTGGTTAAATGTTAACCCTGTTTTACAATAAGCGAGGGTAAAATGAATGGAAATGGCAGCGGAAACGGGAAACTGGAGATAGACAGTTTCATTCGCGACCTCCATTTGATGGCGTTTCTGACGCGGCATTACATAGAGGGTCAATTCATAACCGAAGTTACGGACAAGCCGATCAGCTTCGTGCACATGAACCTCCTGAGGATACTCAAGCAGAACCCGGGACAGACGGTAGGGAATATCGCCAAATTCATGAACGTGAGCTATCCCGCGGCGACGAAAACGATCGACAAGCTGGCCAGGCTGGGGCTTTTGCGAAGGCGCGAGGACTCGCGCGATCGACGGATAGCGC
>CAYLVL010000314.1:0-3796 GCA_964387135.1 uncultured Planctomycetota bacterium | reverse complement strand
GGGGATCGCGAAAGGCGTCGTTCAGACCTTGCTCGCCCTCTTCGTCCAGGATGTGATTGACGAAAATCTCGCCCTGAAAGTACGGAACAATCATGATGCGTTCGAGGAATGGGCTGTAGGCGAGCATCTGCTCGGTCATGGAGATATTGAGCTCGGCGAGCTGGGCCGTCATGGCGGTGTCCAGCCCCAGCGTGTTGTAGGCGTACTCGTTCATCATGCGGGTCGCGTTACCCTCGAGCAGGCTCTGGTAGGCGAGCTGGGCATCGTCGGAATTGCTGACCAGCAGCTCGTCCAGTCTGCCTTCGATATCGAAATGCTGGTCGTCAAGGGCGTGCGTAAGCTCGTGGACGATTATCGTGTCGGTCAGGTCGAAGCCCATGCCGCCAAGGAAGCCCTCCACAAAGCCGCCCAGGGCACCAAGGTCGCCGAACATGTCGTCGAGCATCGACCCGAGATCGACATCCACCACGTAGAAGCGCTTCCCATGGGGATCATACATTCCTGCGACCTGCTCCTGCGCCATGCTCTGATAGTCGGAGCGCACGCTGCCACCGTGAGGGATAAGCCCCAGCATGGCGTAGAGGGCCGAGTAAGTCCGGTCCATCTCCGGGGTGATCTGGCTCTCGAGCTCATCCTGAATCAGCCGGCTGATTTCTTCCTGCGACACAAGTTCGACGGGAAGATCATACAGGAATTCCAGACCTCTCAGATCCTCGGTGACCGGCATCAGTTCACGCGTCCGCTCGACAATATCGGTGTCTTCGCCCTTTGCAGACGCAGTCCGCGTGGATACCGCCGTCAGCGATAGCGCTATCAGCAACACTGTGATCGAATGGATGATTATTCGAATGCGTGTTGAATCTTTCATTGCTGGCTCCGGATAAATTCCTTGTCGTTGGTGCTATCCGCTCAGAAGCTCGAGAGCGTCCTGTAGCTCAGATGCATCCTCTGCATCCCAGATCATGTAGAGGTGGATACCTTCGGTCCAGAAAGCCATGTACGTATCGTTCCCGAAGCCTCTTGGATTGATGCCCTCGACAGGCTCAAGCAGAATACCTTCCCAGTCGCGGCTGTTCAGCATGTAATCCAGAAGCTCGGCCGATGCGGCTTCGCATGTCTCGAAGTCAGCGTATTCCGCGACGATCAACGTGCAATATTTCCCGCCGCCAAGCCTGTATTCCCCGGACGCGGCCTCGACCTCGAAATTCTCGAATCCGAGCAGATCGTCTCCGTGGGTCTGAATAACGCGACCCAGGCCGATGGGTCCTGCGATATATGCTTCGGTTCCCCGGACAAGGTCATCGGGCGGCAGCGCTGAGATGATGCCTGCCGGTAGGGGCGTTCCGGGCAGGTGGCCGAGCAGGTAGATTCCCGCCCTCATGCCACTCTGGTTGAGTTCTTCTTCAACGACGTAGATGCGGAAGTAGAACCTGTCCTGGTAGCCTTCCAGCCATTCCGACTGACCGTCGGAGGCGCGGCGCACGGTGTCGAAGGTGGGGGCAGGCGGCATGTCGTAGGGATGCTCTATCGACACCGTTTCGGTGTCGGCAGGCTCGAACCATGACATGCTGTAGTAACCGAAAGCGCCGGAAGCGCTTGAGAACTCATACAACTCGATGGTCATCTCGTCCTCGCCCATCTCGTATGTCTCAGTCGCGTACCAGAGCATGTCGTACTCGAGCAGAAGATCAAGATCGGCGCTGATAATGAACGCCGCCTCTTCGGGATGAAGCAGAAGCTCATTGCCCGTTGCCTCCCATCCCGAAATGAAGAAGCTTGGAGGCAGATAGTCGAGGGCGTTCGAATCATCCTGGGCGACGATGCCGGTCGGGCATAGAATCATCATGGCCAGAAACAGGAAGAGATATTTTCTCATTGCAGGATCACCTGTTATCGGGAGCTTTGTGTCCGCGTCCCTTCTGAATGTCATTCTATCAGAACCCGAACCTTGGACAAAGTTCACCCCGGATGCATTGGACGTCGGAATTTCATACAATGGCCTTGTGACGAAACATCCGGCGTGGATAGCGGCTCTGATTGCCCTGATTATGCTCGTGCTGTCTGCGAGTTGCGCCAAACGTTCGCAGGAGCACACCTGGAGCGAGCTGAATCTCGCGCTGGAGCTTGAAACAAGGCTGAGAGAGGTTGATTTCTCGCTCGTGGAGAGCGATATGGGGGCGGTTGAGAGAAGCCGTGGATCGCTCGAGCGGAGCGGGATGATTCCGAATCCCTGGCCGATCAGGTTCGCCGGGGAGGAGCTTCCCGTTTCTCTTGTTGACGCGTCGGAAGCGACAGGTATTACCCACGAGAACGGGCGTCTTACCGTGATCTATCCCATGCCCGAGCCGAGGGTGCCAGGATACGGAGAGCTGGTACCCATCGCGATCGCGCATTATTTCGTCCCGAGTCCCAGGCTGGACATAGTGCTGCTTCTGGTGTGTTTCCAGGCCGATCCGGACGGCTCGCTGGCCGGCATAGGCGTAAGGAGTGTGGGAACCGACGGAGTGGAGATCAGCGCGCCTTTCGCTCTGGCTCTTGCGCCCGGGGAGCTGCCGGAGGGCTTTTTCTACGGGGAATTCATGGGAAGCGGGAAGGATCAGATGGTCGCGGCAAGAGGTACCTGGGACAGGGGTTTCCTGCTGATCTCGCGACTGAGCGAGGATGCGATTCTGTCGACGTACCTTCCCTGGTATTGATTTCGGAAAGCTGAAGTGAAATCGAAAGGAAAGACCCTTAGAATTGTGCTGGGCGCGACGATCATCATCGCGGTCCTTTTTGTGTTGAATCTGCTTGTAGCGATGCCGGGTCGATCCAGGGACACCACGGCTTATCCGACGGGGAGCACTTACTCCAGCGGACCCGACGGGGCGAAGTATATTTACAGCCTGTACGACGAATTGGGATTCGGGGTTTTTCGTCACAGGCATCCGCTGGACGAGGACTATGTGCCCGAAGAGGTGGATGTCATCTGGCACATGTATGCCCGCCAGCACGCCGACGATGAGGAGATTGACTGGCTGGACGGATGGGTGGCTGACGGTGGGACGCTGGTGCTCATAGACAATCCGGACGCCCGCAATGCGGAAACAGCCGACACGTTCGCCACGGCGGCCGGGGATCGCCTTGTTTCTCACTGGATGGAAAGGTTCAGCATAGAACCGGCCCTGAGGGAAGTGAGGCTGCTTACGGATGAGTCGAGGCAGGTTGAAGGTCTCAACCGGATGGTGGTGTCGACCCCGGAACTGTACTGGGAGCTTGGAGAAATCGAGAGCGTCAGCACATACATGAGGCGCGGGATTATCCGTCCGGCGGTATTCAGGCTGTCGCTGGCGGGCGCATCCGAGAAGGAGACCGCCGCTGTGATTCGGGACGGTCACGGATGCGTGGTATCGAGGTCGGCCTACGGTACAGGCGAGGTGTGGATAGTCGCCGATCCCTACATGTTCGGCAATCAGCTGGTACAGGAAGCTGAGAACGCGATAGTGGCGGTCGACATAATCATGGGGTCGCGGGGAGGAGAGTACAGCTCGGTTCTGTTTGATGAATATCATCTCGGGTTCGTCCAGGCGCGGACACTGGCGGACGCCGCCGCTACTCCGCTGGGTCGCGGGATTCTGTTCCTGGGGCTCGTGGCCGCGCTGGCGCTGGGAACGGCGGGAGCGCGATTCGGACCGGTGAGAAAAGCGCAGGGAACGATCGGGGTCAGTCAGAGAGCATTCGTGACGGCGCTCGCGGGCTTGTGGCAGGGGGCCGACGCGACGGGAGCGGTCGCAGATGCACTTTGGAGGCGGTATGG
>CAYLVL010000313.1:0-3802 GCA_964387135.1 uncultured Planctomycetota bacterium | reverse complement strand
ACCCGCCGCCGTAGCAGGGGTCGAACTGCGGGGTTTCGTCGCGGGTCATGCGTGTAAGGTTCAAGCCTTCCCACGTCACGCGCCAGATATCCCAGTTGTAATCGACGCGGTCGGACATGAACGCGACCCATCTTCCGTCCTTGGAGATGGACGGGTACATGTCCATGTAGGACTGGTTCTCGATCCTGGTGAGGTTCCTGTAATCCTCCTCGAAATAATCGACGGAGAAGGTATGGAGGATGTCGAAGTCGCCGGTTCGACCGCTGGTCCAGACAACGGCGGGGGTGACGATGCCGGAGCCGGTCGAGGAGGGGTGACCGTCGAATCCGGAGTTGAACGTAAGGCGGGTCGGGCGATTACCCGAGCCTTCCTCGTTCCTTGGATCGATGCTGAACACCTCGTCGTTTCCGCCGCCCACTCTGTCGGAATGGAAGAAGAGCAGGTCTCCGGCGGCCCTCCATCTGGCCCAGTTCGGACACTCGTCGCTCGCGTAGTTGTGGGTGACCCTGATCTTGTCGCCGCCGGGATTGGACAGGGAGGTGTTGAAAATCTCGAACTGCCCGTACTCGTCGGATGCATAGGCCAGCCGGGTGCCGTCCGGTGAGAAATCCGGCATGCGCTCGTTGATGTAGTCGGTGCTGAGCAGCGGTCCGCCCCACTGGTTGCGGAGAATCGGCTGACCGGTCGTTATGACGCTCTGGATCTGGGCGTAGTCGAGCACGTAGATGTCGAAATCATCCAGTTCCTGGGTGAACCAGTCGAAGTTGGAGATGAACGCTATCTGATGCGCCTGGGAATCAACGCAGACCTCAAGCTCGTCCGACGGCTGGCCGAACATCCCGTCGTCCGTCACCTGGTAGAACTCGCGGGTCTGGAAGTAGTACATCCAGATGTCCGAGTCGCCGTCCTCGTAGGATGAGAAGACGATCATCAGGTCCTGATCCTCGTCACCGCCCGAGCCGCCCTTGTCCACCACGAAATCGTAGATGCGGTACATCGTGTCGTATTCCTGGGCCGTGGGATCGTTGCTGAGAGCCCTGATGATTGCCGGATACTCGCCTATCGGTGCCCGAAGATCGTTTGCGATTTCACAGTAGTACCGCCTGAGCGTGTCCGGATTGTAGTCGCTGAACTCCCGCAGGAACTCCTGCTCGTCCTCATCCAGCGGCGGCTCAATAACCGGAGGCCATAAGCTCGGGTCCATCATCTCCATCTCCACCCAGCTGTCGTAGTCGTTGTCGACAATATCGGGGAGCCATACGGAGACCTCCTCGATGTCGGGCTCCCAGTCGGCGACAACACACTCGAACAGCACTGTTTGCTCCGGGGCATCCTCACCGGGAGGAAGATCGTCGGACTGCCACACCTTGGGGATCTGGTACGGCTCATAGCAGTTGCGAGGCCAGCTCGCGTCCAAGATAAGATCAATCGCACCCTCCTGGCTTGACTCCGGCGGCACGTAGATGTAGAGCATCTCGGTGTCGGAGTAAACCAGCGGACCACTGCCGTCCGGATCAGGATCGAAATCCCTCTCCTCGTCTTCCTTCTCGAAAGCAATGAAGGGATTCAGCCAGTCCTCGTAGTCCTCCCAGTCCTCGTCTTCATCCCAGTCGGGGTCCCAGATATTGGTGTGGCTGTCGGGATTGACAACCTCCCATCCTACGCCGGTCAGCGGATTGTAGGGGAGGCCTTCGAAGATGACCCGCATGTCGTAGGCGGTGTACTGGACCGGATTAACGAGCTCCATCTCGACCTGATAGATGAATTGTGTGGAATCATAGCCGGTGATTCGCCATGTAAGGCAGCTGCCGCCGGGGCAATTCGGATGGTTCAGGAAGCCGGTCAGATTCAGGTGGATATTGGCTGATCGATGGAAAACAACCTGCGTTGTCCAGGAGTTACCGTCGAACAGGATCGTGCAGAGACCCATGATATTGTGGCCCTCGCCGAAACCCGTGAACTGCCTGGACACTTCCGGAGGCTCATCCAGGGTAATCGGCGGAGCCACCGTCCCTGATCCCTTGCCCGAGCAGGAGAGCATCGTCAGGGCGAAAAGGATCGCAAGAACGATCAAGGCGGGATTGGTCAACAAATGGAAACACCGCTTTACGGTCATCATGGGGGAGGTCCTCCAGAAACGGGAACCGCATTTACATAGATTACAGAAACCGGGAAAATCCGGCCTGCAAGTGAAGTTTACCACAGCCCCGCCTCTCCAACAATAAGCCTCACGGCGCCGGCAAGCAACGGATCGGGTTTACCGGGTGTCATCCGTCAGTGGTTCAGGCACGCCTCGGGAGGGTGATATCGGCTCGCGGGACATGATAGATCAAATCGGCGCTTTCGATCTCCTTCCGTAACATCTCCCGAGCCTCGCCGATATCGCGGGCCGGATGGAGCCAGAGCGTCTTCATCAACTCCGGATCGAGGCGCGAAAGGCAGACGATCCTGAATTTCCGGGCCTTCTCCTTGAGTGAGTGAACGGTCTGGCCATTGATGGCATAATGCTCGGCAAGTCTGGCGCGGATCTGGTCGAGGTCCAGAGGTGCAAACTCCTCTATCGCCGGATTGCCGGTACCATCGGCGCAGGCCATGAGGAAAAGCATCGTGCCGCCCGGCTTAAGAGCGTAGGAGGCATTATCCATGCCCTTGTGGGATTGGATCACGTTCGCATCCTTGGGATATCCTCCCGCCGATGCGATGACGACGTCAGCGGGTTCCTCAATCTCGACCACGTTGCTTCGATCGACAAACTCGCAGGCTTTTCTGTGAGCGTTCTCCATGCTCCCGGCAGCGAGAAAACAGATTTCACTCTCGGAGCGAACCACCGACATAATGGCGAAGCATGGGGTATCCGAAAGGGCAAGGCAGGCGGCTTCGAGCATGTCCTCATGCACCGGGTTGCCATCGAGAATGCCCGATCTGGCCATCGGATGGCGTCCGCCGGTACCCTTCGGATCGGCCCAGACAAGCGAATGATTGGCGCTGATCGTCTCGAGCGACGAGATTCCGGGCAGGATGAGCTTCCTGCCGCCCCCGAATCCGGCGAAATAGTGGTGCACAACCGATCCGTACGTGATGACCAGACCGGCTTCCTCCAGGAGGGGATTTACGAGCATGGGAGTGCCGCGTGACGTGATGCCGCGATCCAGCATCGGGCCCGAGGCATCATGCGCGACAACCTCCACGCGATCCCAGGCCGGACCTGTGATTTTCCTGATTACATCCCGAGAAGGCGCCTTGTGGGTCCCGAGCGCGACCAGGACGGTGATGCGCTCATCCGCTACTCCCATGTCGTTCAGGAAGTCCAGAATCCACGGGAGGACGATATGCCTGCCGCCTACCCGGGTGTGATCCTGCACGATCAGCAGAACACGTCCGGACATACCTGATGCAAGCTTTCTGAGTGGAGGCGAATCGATGGGAGAATCGAGAGCGGACATCAGCTCGGCTTTCGGGTCGACGAGCGGCTCCATCAAGCACGGCGACAGTGTCTCGACCTTCGCGTTGTCGGGAAGCGCAACCTCAACAGTTGTTCGATCGTATGGGAGGCTGAACGTGGCCATTTCTGAAGGAGCCCTACAAGAAGCACCTGCGATCAGTCACCGGCGGGATCTTCGGGAGGTCTGGCGATATGCCTTGCTATCGTAAGCGCGTACGCCAGGAAGACCTTCCTGTCGCCTCGCGAAAATCTGCCGAGCGAGACAAACAACGGCGCGTGGGGATTCTCGACCTCCTGACCGATATGGGCAAGCTCCTGCCACAGTCTTCGGGCAAGATCCACAGGTATGCCGCTGATCGC
>CAYLVL010000312.1:0-3833 GCA_964387135.1 uncultured Planctomycetota bacterium | reverse complement strand
GGATGAACGATCTCGGCACCAATCTCAACAACTACGGGCACATTGTCGATCCGGTGTACCTCGCCCACTGCGATAATGCCATATTGCACAACAACCTGATCTACAAGGTGCAGGTTGATTCCGACGGAGATGGCGCCGCGCTGGTGACCGGATTCAAGTTGGAGTACTGCGATTCGCCGACCATTTTCAACAACACGGTGAACTTCCTCGATACGGTTGACAACTTCTTCATCAACCAGGCCTTCTGCTATTTCATTATTGAATGCCCGGATGGCGTTTTCTACAACAACATCGCCTCCAACGTGACAGTCAGCGGATGGGCTCCGGATGGAAGCGAGCTTGGTCGGGGAGTTCAGTCCTACCTTTATCCGCTGCCCTGCGATTACACGCTCACCTGGAACATCGCCGCCCCGTATTTCCAGGAAGCCTTTCCGAACATCGGGTGCGTGGAAGCGCAGCCGCTGTTCATAGACCCGGAGAACGGTCAGCACGACATCGGGCCGGTCTCGGAGGGCCAGATGGGTGATCCGTCAATCGTGGACTGGGATGATACCGGGGCGCCGTCGAATGACCCGGACAACACCGATCCGAATACGCGCTCCCGCATGGGATGTCACGGAGGACCCTACGGCGCCTCTGTGGGCACGGTGAGCTGACCGGAATGATGTTCCGGGCAAGGGAGCATTCGAGCTGAATCCTCTTTTTGCTCAGAGGTAGATGGTGGTTCTTCCCATAAGGGCGTCCACCAGGCGGGTAATCGGGCCCCTTCTGTCACTCAGACGACACCGCCGTGTCGGATAGGGGGGTCTTGAAAGGAGGATCCAGATTCCCGCAAGCGCTACAAGAGCGACAATCCAGAAGGTGAATGCAATAGGATCGGTCGTGGCGGATACCTTCGCAGCCGCTTGCTCAACAGATGCATCCCGGGCGACCGAAGCCGCGCCGGTCTCGATGAATCCGACTGTAGACCCGCTCAGGGTCCAGAGTAGGGAAATCATGGTTATCCCTCCTTATTGCGTGGTTTCTACTTCCATCCAACCCGATCTACGTCCGTTCCGATAATCTATCCATCGCAAACATTCCACGGCAAAGGTGCCCCAAATAAGTCCGGGCCACACCGTCCGGGTCTTAATCGATGCAAGTCCCCAGTTATCGATTTAGGGCTCCTCTCCTACTCTTAAAGACGAAATGACAGCCTGATCGGTTCGATCCGCGATCGAAACTCCGTGACATTGCCGGCGGCCCGCGCTACACTCCCCTGCATGTCCCGGGCGCTTCCCTGGCTTGTACTTCTTTTTGTAACCCTGATGTCGAGCGGCGTGTTCGTGATGATCCGGTGGATGCTCGGTTTCGTAAGCCCCTCCGAGCTCCTGCTTCTCAGGTTCCTGCCCGCTTCCGTGGCAGCGATAATTATCATTCTGGTTTTTTATCGCGATCCGGTTCGGTCGATGCTGCCGAAGGTCTGGTGGTACTTTCTCCCCAGGGAAGCGATAGCGGTGCTCGGGTTCCATTTCACGCTGATCTACTGCGAAACGGTGCTTCCCGCAGGAGTCGCGGCCCTGATCGTCGCGATCTGGCCGGTTATGACGATATTCGCCGCGTCCGTTGTTCTCGGGGAGAAGATCACCATCGGAAAGCTGGCAGGTGGGCTCCTGGCGTTCGCGGGTGTCGCGGCTGTGGTTGTGCTTGGCGCGGAGGAAGAGGTTGCGGTTCTGGATATCTCCCAGGGACAGTGGATCCGATACTCGCTGATACTCCTGATAGCGCCGCTGAGCTCCGCGTTTGTCACATCGATCACGCGCTGGTATCTGACCCGTACCGAGGGTGAAGAGATGCCGGATGCGTTCCTGTTCAGCCTCATGTGCCGTGCACCCAGCGGGGTCTACGCGATTCTGGCCTACTTCCTTTTCAGGCGGCAGGTACCGTTCATGGAGACCCTTCCCCATTTGCCTCCGCTGTTCTGGGTCTTCGTTGCCGTGCTCGCGTTCTTCAGCTCGCTCGCGGGGTTCTGGCTCTGGAACCGCTGTCTTCAGGAGCTGCACGCGACCAGCGTAGCTTCCTTCAGCTATCTCCAGACGCTGTTCGCTCTCCTAATCGCATGGGCAGCGCTGGGCGAAAGCATGAGCATAGTGAAGATTATGGCGGGGGTGGTAATCATTGCCGGAGTGGTAATAGCGAATGTCGAGCGAAGGCCGTTCATTTTTGATGGAGAAAGGCCCGTTCGAGGGGAGTATCCGATCTCCCCGTCGAACTAGCCAGATCAGAAGTGCGCATAGAAAAGCACCCCCCGCCGATCGAGGTGTGCATTGTTTTCATCTCAAAACCCATGAGAGAGGTCGCTTATTTGCGCACAATTCACAACCAATTACGCTTGCTCCCGATCGCAAAAAGGCTGACTATCCCCGGCCTGATTAGAGTCGCGCCCTCCCTGACGGTCGGGCCTCTGCTTGTGAAACTGCCTTTCCAGCGCATGCAGATTTCTCACTCCGCTACCACTCGCCGTCGGGCATGACTTTCATGACATACACATCGGCATTGTAGGTGTCGCGCGGATCGTACGGATCGCCGGGATCGAAGTCGACACTGTCTCCTGTTATTCCGCCGGCGATGTAGGCGTTGCCGTTCCCATCGCAAAAGACCCCGTAACCGTAGTCCATCGTGCTGTCCCCTCCCCATGTGCGCGCCCAGTTGTACCATCCGGAGGTATTGAAGCTGCTCAGGAAGATGTCAAACTCGCCGTTGGACGCATGCTCGTCCACGCCCGGTGTGGGATCGAAATCGCACATCCCCTCGAAATTGCCGATCACGTACACCCTGTCCAGACCGCCGACATCCACCGACCATCCGTAGCTGTGGAGATCGGTTCCGCCCCATGTGCGTGCCCATTCGTGCTCCCCGAGGAAGTCGAACTTGCTCAGGAATGCGTCATAGCCCTCTCCGTCGGAGATGTAGACCTCCGCGCCGTCGCCTGGGTCAAAATCGACCATGCCCTTGAATCTTCCGGTGACGTAGATGTTGGTCTCGGGATCGGTCGCGACGCCGAAGCAGTAATCGTCCTGGTATCCGCCCCATAGTCCGCCCCATTCGAAATTGCCCGACAGATCGAACTTGCTTAGGAAGGCGTCGCAGCCGTCAAGAGCGCTCAGGAGGTATTCATCGTCGGGGTCCGGATCGAAATCGATATCGGTTCCGGCTACATTCCCCGCCACGTAGATGTCCCCGAACTCGCCGACTTCAATTGCCGCGCCGACATCGTAGTACACAACGTCCGAGTCGCCGCCCCAGGAATCCACCCAGATGTACTGACCGTCCGCGTCGAGAGACAACAGGAAGATATCTGCGGCTCCCAGCGCGGTGAGAGTCTGGACACCGTCGAGGGGATCAAAATCCACATCCTGGCTGAAGCTGCCGGTCAGGTAGACATTCCCGAACTGATCGGTGTCCACCCCGCTTCCGCGATCCTCGAGGATTCCCCCGTATGTTCTCGCCCAGATGAAATCGCCATCGGTGTCGAACCTGCTGACATACGCATCGTAGCTGCCGTTCGATGAGTGCAGGTCCTTGTCGAGGATGCCGGGAGCGGGATCGAAGTCCACATTGGCGCCTTTGAACACGCCCGTGACAAGCACGTTGCCGTCCGGATCGACGGCGAGGCTGTAGGCACGGTCGTAGCTGATTCCGCCCCACGTGTTCGCCCATTCGAAGTCGGCCAACGCATCGAATTTGCAGACGAAGATGTCCATGCCGCCGTTCGAGGAGTGATAGTCGGTTGCGTCGGGATCGGGATCGAAATCTACGTTCGAGCCCATGAAAGTGCCCGCAATGTAGATATT
>CAYLVL010000311.1:0-3834 GCA_964387135.1 uncultured Planctomycetota bacterium | reverse complement strand
ACCGGACGGGCAGATAGCCGCGCATGGCCCGCATCCCATGCACAGGCTTTCCTTCACCTCCGCCACCTCGCGGATGAGGTTGCCGTCGCGATCGCGAATCTGCTTGCGCTCGATCGCGTTGAACGGGCACACCCTTTCGCATGCAAAGCACCCGATGCAGGTAAGCTCGTTTACATGAGCGACTGTCGGCTCGCGGACAAGTTCATCTGCCGCCAGCAGACCCAGAACCTTCGCGGCGGCGGCGCTTCCCTGCGCGACCGAGTGAGGTATGTCCTTCGGACCCTGGCACGCGCCGGCGAGGTAGACGCCATCGGTGAATGTATTGACCGGCGCGAGCTTAGGGTGCTTTTCGAGGAACCATCCCTCGTACGAGCAGCTCATGTTGAACATCCTGCTGACGTCGTTCGCGTCCTTGTGAGGCTGCATGCCGACCGACAGGACGACCATATCGACCGGAACCCGCCGCACCGCCCCGATCAATGTATCCTCGGCCCGTATGACCAGCTTCCCTTCTTCTTCCGGGACGGCGACCCAGTCGGTGACTTCCGCCACGCGCCCGCGAATGAAGTGGATATTCTCCTTCAGCATGCGATCATAGAATTCCTCGTAGCCCTTGCCCGGCGTCCGCATGTCGATGTAGAAGTTGTAAACCTCGGCTCCCGTGTGCTCCTTGATCAGGTGGGCCAGCTTCAGGGAGTACATGCAGCACACCTGCGAGCACCACGGGTTGGTTTTCTCGTCCCGACTGCCGACGCAGTGGATGATACCCACCGCTTTCGGCTCACGCCCGCTTTTCAGGATGATCTCGCCCTCGGTCGGACCCGATGCGTTGATCAACCGCTCCACCTCGACGCTGGTGTAGACATCAGGATACCTACCGTAACCGTACTCCGGCGTCCTGACCGGATCGAAGTGCTCGAAGCCGGTAGCGATGACGATCGCGCCGACCTCAACCTCGACGATCTCCTCCTTCATGTCGAAGTCGATGCAGTCCTTCGGGCACGCGTCGACGCAGGTCATCTTGCACTTGCCGGTCTTCAACTGGATGCAGGTCTCGGGATCGATGCATGCAACCTGCGGGACAGCCTGGGGAAACGGGATATAGGCCGGCTTGCGCTTGCCGATTCCGAAATCGAACTCGCTCGGGAATTTCGGCTCCTTGAAGACGCAGTGGTTCACGCACTCGTAGCAGCCGATGCAGAGGTCTTCTTTAACATACCTGGGCTTCCTGCGGATGGTGATACTGTAATTGCCGACGAAGCCCTCGACATTGGCGATCTCGGAGTATGTGTAGAGCGTTATGTTGGGATGCTCGGCAACCTCGACCATCTTCGGTGTGAGAATGCAGGCCGCACAGTCGAGGGTCGGGAAGGTCTTGTCGAACTTTGCCATGTAGCCGCCGATGGTCGGCTCGCGCTCGACCATGATGACTTCACGGCCGCCGTCGGCGATATCGAGAGCGGCCTGTATTCCGGCCACCCCGCCGCCCACCACAAGCGCGCGCCTGGTTACGGGCACCCTGATCGGTTCGAGCGCGTGGTCCATCTTGACCTTCTCGACAGCCATGCGGGTGATGTCGATGGCCTTGCGTGTGGCTTCCTGCCGGTCCTCATGAACCCAGGAGCATTGCTCGCGAATGTTGGCGCACTCGCAGAGGTAGGGATTGAGACCGACCGAGCGGACCGCCTTGCGGAAGGTGGTCTCATGCATCTTGGGCGAGCAGGAAGCGATCACGACGCCGGTCAGGTTGTGTTCTTTAATGGCGTCCTTGACAAGGGCCTGCCCCGGATCGGAGCACATGTACTTGTAGGCGACGGAGTACTCGACCCCGGACCAGGTCGAGGAGACTTCGGCGACCTTCTCAACATCGACCGTTCGGGCGATGTTGGTACCGCAATGACATACGAAAACGCCTATACGAGCCAATACTCTCTCCAGACTTGCATCGAGGCCCCCGAAAAGACAACGGAAGGGGCATTATTACCAATATATCGGCAATAGCGGCATGCCTGTATTCGGATTCCGGCGCCCGGTCACGCCGCTTGATGTCAAATCGCTATGATCTGCGCGTGCACCTGCTCGTCCGTGATGCCGTCGATGTCGATTGAGTTGGACGGGCAGATAGCGGCGCACGGACCGCAGCCCTGGCACAGGCTCTCGTTCACACGGGCCACCTCGCGGATCAGGTTGCCGTTCTTGTCGCGTATCTCCTTATGCTCGATCGCACCATAGGAGCAGACCTTCTCACATGAGAAGCAGCCGATGCACGTCATCTCGTTGACGTGAGCGATGGTGGGCTCGCGCGTAAGCTCATCCGATGAGAACAGGGCCAGGACCTTCGATGCAGCCGCGCTTCCCTGGGCGACCGATTCGGGAATGTCCTTCGGGCCCTGCGCGCATCCCGCGAGATAGAAGCCCTGCGTGACACTCTCGACCGGCCTCAGCTTCGGATGCACTTCCCTGACCCAGCCATCCGGCGTGGTCCCCAGCTTAAGTTTCGTCAGAAGCTTGTCGACATCCCTGGACGGCTCCATGGCGCTCGCAAGCACGACCATGTCCGCCTTCAATTCGATCGGTGTCCCGGCGATCGTGTCGACCGCGCGGACGACGATCTTTCCATTCTCATGATAGACACGGCTCACCTTGCCGCGAACGTACACTACTCCTTCCTCCAGCGCGCGCTGGTAGAACTCCTCGTAGTCCCGCCCGGCTGTCCGGACGTCGATGTAGAATACATAAGCCTGCCCGCCGGGCACCTTGTGCTGGTAGAGCATCGCCTGCTTGGCGGTGTACATGCAGCAGATCTTCGAACAATACGCCTTGTGCCTTGATGGCTCGCGGCTCCCGGCGCACTGGATAAAAACAACTTCCTCTGGAATCTTGTGATCGGAGGGACGTCTGATCACTCCATCGGTGGGACCGGACGCCGACAGCAGACGCTCGAAGAACAGGCCGTCGATGACATCCACGTAGCGGTCGTAGCCGTACTCGCCGAGATGGTCCATCGAGTAGAGGTCGTAACCGGTCGCGACAACGACAGCCCCGACTTCCTCGGTGACGTACTCGTCCCTCATGTCGTAGTTGATCGCTTTCGCCTCACATGCCTGCCGACATTTATCGCAGGCTAGAGGGAAAAGCCCGAGGCAGGCGTCCGGATCGAGCGTATAGACAGCCGGAACCGCCTGCGGGAAGGGGATGTCGATGGCCTTCCTGATTTTGAGGCCCATGTCGAACTCGTTCGGCACGACCTGCGGGCAGACCTTGGAGCAGTCGCCGCACGCGGTGCACAGCTCGGGATCGACGTAACGCGGCTTTTTCCTGATGAGCACCCGGAAATTGCCGACGGTGCCGGATAGCTCTTCAACCTCGGAATACGCATAGAGGCGAATGTTGGGATGCTCGGCGGCCTCGACCATCTTGGGCGTGAGGATGCACTGCGAGCAGTCGAGGGTCGGGAAGGTCTCGGAAAGCTGGGCCATGTGGCCGCCGATGGAGGGCGACTTCTCGACGAGGATCACCTCGCGGCCCCCGTCGGCGATGTCGAGCGCGGCCTGGATTCCCGCCACTCCCCCGCCGATCACCAGCGCTCGCTTGGTCACGGGCACGCGGATGGGATCCAGGGGATGGTTGAACTTCACCTTCTCGACGGCCATACGGATGATGTCCAGGGCCTTCGGGGTGGCTACCTCCATCTCCTCGTGTACCCAGGAGCACTGCTCGCGGATGTTGGCGCACTCGCACAGGAACGGATTGAGGCCGACCGATTTCACGGCGCGCCGAAACGTGGTCTCGTGCATCTTCGGAGAGCATGCGGCGACCACTACTCCGGTAAGG
>CAYLVL010000310.1:0-3843 GCA_964387135.1 uncultured Planctomycetota bacterium | reverse complement strand
TGACTCCTCTCAACAAGCGCTGCCTCTTAATTTCCTGCTCGTGCATGGGCCGATGCTCGGCATGCTCGGCAAGCGGCAGGTGGAGATCTACGGCACCGACAAGCTGGAGGATATCGAGGGCTGGATAATCGCCGAAGCGCAGGAGCACGATGTCGAGATCAACTGCTTCCAGTCCGAATCGGAAGGCGATCTCATCAAGTTCCTGATGTCGCACCTTGAGGATGCCGACGGGGTGATTATCAATCCGGGCGCCTACTCGCACTACTCCTACGCGATACGCGACTGCCTGGAGATGCTGCCGTGCCCGGTGGTCGAAGTGCACCTCTCGAACCTCTACAAGCGCGAGTCGTTCCGTCATGAGAGCGTGACCGGGGCTGCGTGCGACGGCGTGATAATGGGGCTAGGGAAGGACGGGTACCGCGCTGCGCTTGTCTACCTCATCGGGAAGGTGCAGGAAACAGAAAAGGACCGCCCGTAGCGACGGCCCTGCGAATTCACCCATCAGGCAAGAACCTTCAGCCACTTAACCCGGGAGCCATGTCAGCGGATCGCTGCCGCCGTACGCGCCCATGTCGGTGCCGTCGTGCGCGGTGCCGGAGCATGGCGATCCCGGCGCAATCCGGAAGTCCAGGCCGGACGGATCAAGGAACTGCGGATTCTCCTCAATGAAGCCGACACCCTCGACAACCTGATCGAGATCCCTGAAAGCGTTTCCGACATTGTAGGCGCAGGAATAGTCCACCGGCAGCTCGAATGCATCATCCCAACTGCCAAGGTACGCCCATCTCCAGTTCATCGTGTCGGTAATCAGATTGGAGACTATGTGATCCCGGTGCGTTACGCCGGACGGATCACCATTGATATCCCCGACATGCAGGGCATAAATCCATCGCAGCCCGCTGATGCCGTACACCGTGTTGTGCTCGACGGTCATACCTTCCGCATCGTCGATGTAGATCCCCGCCGTCCATCCGCCGTTGCTGTTGTTGTCGAAGTTGAAGACAAGGTTGTTCCTGACCGTCGCGCCTTCTGAACCATCAACATAAATCGCCCTGACCCTCGGATGGACACCGTCGGGTCCAGACATGTCTATGTCGCCCACCACATTCCGGGCATAGAGAGAATCCGAATCGCCGTCGCTGAACAGAAGAACGTACGGCCCGTAGCCTGAATCGACATTCGTGAACGCAACATTGATGCAAACGCAGCCCGTGACCGTCGTGCTACCGCCGCTCACTCTCATGAAACCGGTCGTGCCGCCCTGAGACACATGGTATCCGTCGCAGCGCACACCATCAATCACATTGCCCGACGAGCTCCAGCCGCCTCCGTAAACCGCCCACTTGCATGTCTCGCCGCCCGGGTTGTCGATGAACTCAATGTCCTCGATCGTGATGTTGCTTCCGGTGAAATGGATTCCGTACTCGGACGTTCTCGGCTGCATCATGAAGTGCTTGATCGTGGACCCGGATGAGGACCCGAACTCAACAAGTGTCGTACTGGATGATTCCGGTCCGAGAATCAGAGGCGCGGGATCGGACCATCCCTCCACGATGATGTCCGACACCACCTGGATTTCCTCTTCATATACGCCATCCTTTACCAGAACCCACTTCTGTCCGCATTCGTCGGTTGCGTTGTCGATCCCCTCCTGGATCGTGGGCCAGGGATTCTCGAAACTGCCGTCGCATGGCGGAACCGCATCGTCATCGACCCATGTCGGTCCGCCGACGCTGATCACGATAGGATCATCCAACGTGTCGGTAGCGGCTTCATCATCTGTCACACGAAGATCGATCGTATAGCTGCCGCTGGAGGTCAGGATAATGGTAGGATTGATCTCGGTGCCGCCGTTGAACGGGTCGCCGTAAACACCGTCATTGTCGAAATCCCACTCGAAGTTCACTATCGATCCGCCGTCGGGATCGTACGAGGCCGACGCGTCGAACTCGATGGGATCGTCCGGGCAGTATGGAGGAGGCGTTACCACTTCCGCGATCGCGACCGGATTCTCTCCCTGAATTCCCGGACCGATGCTCACCGAAGTCAACAGGTACGCGGCGAGCGCTCCATCGGGGAACGCGAACCCGGGAATGCCCTGGAAATAGCTGTCCCAATCGGCGCTCTCGACCGCCACAAGCACTGGGAATTCACCCTGACCGGGCGGATCGACTTCCGGGACCTCAAGCAGGAACGTCGCGCTTTTCTCGTCCTGATCGACAAGAGCCGCGGCAAGATCCGCCTGATCAAAGCTCGCAAGACCTCCGGTGGTGATCAACCCGTCCGGTGTCTCGAAATGAACCGCCCTGATCTCGTCCAGGACCGATGTAAGCTGCATCTGGTGATCGAAAACCCTGATCCTGAGTCGCATCGTGCCGCCCTTGCTGTTCGGATCGTTGTAGAACATGTCGGATTCGTCCGTAACGCTGATCGCGTAGGCTTCCGCGCAGTTCGCGCTGATGGGGAAATCATCCGGTATATTCTCCGGCGGGACGATGACGGGAGGCTCCCAGCTTGCCAGAACAGCGTACTGGAACCGATATCTCGGCGATCCCGCATCCAGCGGAAACTGGAGATCGAATCGCCGAGTGTTTGTGCTGGTTACGCCGAAAAGACCCCTTGGATTCAGGCAGGCAGGATCGGCAAAGAATGCATTGATGTCGGCAAGGGGATCGAGCGTATCGCAGTAGTATTTGTACGGGTTCAAGGTCGCCGAGTAGTCGGTTCCGGGAAAGCCGCGAGCGCCCTCGATGAATCCGAGCACGGTGCCGTACGATGTGAACTCGCTCGGATTGAACCAACGGGTCATGCCGTCGGCGTTCTTGAGTTCGATCGACCCCTCGCCGCCGTACAGGATCCCCGAATCGGCGATGCCGTTGATAAAGCCGTCGCCGATAACAGCAGCCCTGACATCGAATCCTGAGAATTTCTCAAGTCCGGGGAACGGATGTCTGAGACTGACATCGGCGATGATATGACCGGTCGTAAGATCGCTCCCCGACACCAGTGCAAATGTGAGGAGATTCTGCGGGACGATCGGCGGCTGGAGGAATCGGACCACATTGCATGTGAACTCGACTCCCCGGAGCGGAACCAGCTCTACATCGCCCGACTCCGCGTCGATGCTGACATCCCAAAGCCCCCACAGACCCGTGTTTCCTGTCGATGCGTAATAGTCACTATCGGGACGCCGTACATCCGGAGCGAGCGCGTCCCCTCCACCACCGGAGCATCCTACTCCGATGCCGATGATAAGCACTGAAGCAATCAGGAAGTTCCTGAGATACATCATCACCACTCCAATCTATTTGAGTGCCCGACAATGCGGGCTTACTGTCATCCCGTAAGCTCTACTTGTAGCAGTAGAGATATTCAGAGCCTGCAAAAACCACGTAATCGCCCGCGAGCGCAACTCCCGCTCGCTGCAAGTCAAGGAGCGGAATCGATCTGATAACGCTTCCGTTCGTTGCATCAAAGAAATACAGGGTTCCGGGACTTGCAGACGATGTCCCGCGCTCGCAGGCTATAACGACACCGTCCGGATAGCTGGGAGTCGTTGTGGCAACTGTGAAGGCATCCCAGTAACCTGTCACGGACGAGAACCACTTGGTCGACGCATGATCGCCTTCATCCGTAATCGCGACTATCGGGTTTCCACTGAATGCCGCGCCGCAATAGAGGCTGTTTCCAAGTTTCGCGACACCCCCATTGAGTGGATTGCCCATCGGAGTGTGGTACTCCCAGATCAGATCACCAGCCGAGTATGTCCCCTGATCCTCCTCGGCTATACAGAAAATGGTTCCCTGGTAACTCGTAACATAAATCCTGCCGTCCTCTATGCAC
>CAYLVL010000309.1:0-3895 GCA_964387135.1 uncultured Planctomycetota bacterium | reverse complement strand
GACCACGATGTCTCCCGGCTGCACATTCTCAGCGAACGTCGGGTCCAGATCCTCGAGCGCGTGCTTCGCCATCTCGGCGGGATCCGTGATCGTGTAGGTGTACTTGCCGGGGAAGATGACATCGGTGTTGACGTTGTCGCCGTACTTCCAGACCCGTCCTGTCATGACATCCGCCATCAGATTCTCCTCGGATCGGCGATTTCGCCCGCGATGGCGCTCGCCATGACCGTCTGCGGACTCGCAAGATAGATCTCCGAATCGGGATTGCCCATACGACCCCTGAAATTGCGGTTCGCCGACGAGATGCACACCTCGCCGCTAGCCAAAACGCCCTCGTGAGCGCCGAGGCACGGTCCGCAACCAGTGTTCATTACAACCGCGCCCGCCTGCGTAAACTGAAGCCAGGTGCCGTTCATCAAGCCTGCCTCATAGACCTCCTGCGATGCCGGAAACAGGAGCATCCTGACATCGGGATGAATCCTGCGCTCTCTCTTCACTTCCAGAGCCGCATGGAAATCCTCGAGACGGCCATTCGTGCAGGTTCCCAGTAACGCCTGATGGATCTTGGTCCCGACCACGTTCGAGACATCGGCGACGTTGTCGACCGTATGAGGTTTCGAGACCTTCGGGGAGAGGTTGGAAACGTCGAAGGTCAAGTCCTCCACATAAGCCGCGTCCGCGTCGCTGTCGACCACTCGGAATGGATCGTTTGAGCGGTCCATAAGCCATTCGATGACCATTTGGTTTGGGACAACGTAGCCGTTCTTCGCGCCCATTTCCGCCGCGAGGTTGCAGAGAACCATGCGATCGCCGACCGACATGCGATCCACTGTCCCGCCGTCGAATTCAACGGCCCTGTACAGGGCGCCGTCCGCTCCGATCTTCCCGATAATCTCAAGGGCGACATCCTTCGCGCCCGTGAATTTCGGGAATTCGCCCTCGATCGTGATTCGCATCGTCTCCGGGCACCTGAGCCAGAGTTTTCCGGTGGCCATGATGCATGCGAGCTCACTCCGACCGATCCCAGCCGCGAATGCTCCGAACGCTCCATGAGTGGTCGTGTGAGAGTCCGAGCCGAGGATAAGGCTGCCCGGCAGGACGAATCCCTCCTCGGGAAGCACCTGGTGGCAGATTCCACGATGGATATCGTAGAAATGCCTGATGCCCTGCTCCTTCACGAACTCGCGGATTTTCCTGTGGTTATCGGCATGCTTCTGGGAAGCAGCCGGTACGCAATGATCGAGGACGACCACATGGCGATCGGGATTGTCGACCTTTCCGCCGCCCATCTTCTCGAATGTGCCGATTATGGCGGCCGTGTTGTCGTGTGAAAGAGCGATATCGGGCGAGAGCATGACAATCTCGCCGGCGTGGACATCGCGTCCCGCATGCTCGGAGAATATTTTCTCGGAGAACGACTGCGGCATGGTTGGGTCTCCAGTAACGCTATCGCCGGTATAGCACACACAAACAAGTCTGTGTGTGCCACAAATCAGAGCTTGAGGGGTTCGAAATTCAGGAAGTCAGCATGATTGACGATTATTGCCTCTACAGTCGCGCGAGCCTTGTCGCCTTCATGCGAGTGATAGGCAATCATGTGGAGAACCTCATCGGGCAGCCCGGCGGACCTGGCGATGCCCACACCCGAGATCGGATGTCTGAGAAGCTCACCGGACTTCGACTTGACGAACTTGCCGCCCTTTTCCTCGTACTCCAGGAACTTGCCGACATCATGGAGGAGCGCGCCCGCGAGCAGGATGTCGTGATTCGCGTGCATCTTGCCCTTGTCCGGATGGGCTGTCCTCAGCGCGGCAGCTATCGCAATTGAGAGTTGAACGACACCCCGGATATGCTCGAGCATTGTCGCGGGAGCCGGGCTGATGAGGAGCGTGAAGGGCATGCGCTCGATATCCTCCGGCTTCCAGCCGCCTTCTGTAAGCGCGGTTACGTAGGCGAGAAGAGTTTTCGTCTTGAGCTCTTCGTCCTCGAAAAGGTCGAATTCCGGTATCAGCTCGATGAGCTTCTCTTCCATGTCCAGCTCCTGGCGCCCGGTCATTGGTCAATAATCAGAGATGGCGCTCCTCCGGGCCTGTGTAGCCGAAATCGGTCGGATGGATCTTCCGCATCGGGCGCTCCTTTGTCATCTCCTCCGACACATGCGCGAGCAGGCCGGGGATTCTCGCGATCATAAAGAAGCCGTTCATCATCATAGGAGGCACGCCGATATCGCCCAGGACCGCTCCCAGAGCACCATCCACGTTCAAAGGCAGGCTCTTGCCGGATTTTTCAAACACGTTTTCGAATGCTCTTGCCATCCTTATGTGATCACCGACAAGCCCCAACTCCTCGCAGACCTCGAACAGCCGGGCGGTACGGGGATCGGCGGTATGGAGGCGGTGGCCGAATCCCGGCACCCGCTTCTTCTGCTCTTTGTACTCGGCGAGAAGCTTCTCCGCCGCTTCCTCAATCGAGAGCCCGGCCGCTTTTGCCAGTTGCAGGGCTTCATCCAGCGCGAGGAAACAGCCCTCGATCGCGCCACCGTGGTGACGGTTTATGCTCATGATGCCCGCGGCGACACTCGCCGACAGGCTCGCGCCGGTGGAGGCGACGGTACGGGCGGCGAGACAGCTAGGCGGCGAGGCGCCATGATCCAGGGAGGAGACGAATATAACCTCGAGCAATTTGCTGAGCTTCTCGTCGGGCAATTCACCCATGAGGATGAGCCAGATGGCCTGCGCGAAAGAGACCTTGCCAATCAGCTCGTCGATGCGGTAGCCGCGCACCATGACCTTGTTCGGGCCCACATCGGTGACTTCTGTATCCCAGTGAAGATCTGACATAAGGGTTCACCCGGAGCGATGATGTCGGACTGAGAATGAGTATTTTAGCGCATTTGCCGGATGGGTGCACAACGTGTGGATGGTGGGAAGGGAAATGTGCTGGAAAGCGCGTGTCTGCATGGTGGGATAAGACTGGAACTAGTTCTTCTGAAGACCCTTGAGGACTTCGTGGGCGGCCCTGGGGATGTCGTCGAAGTCCTCGACGATATGGGCGCCGGCGGCTTTCAGGGCCTGGATCTTGCCCTCGCGTGTGCCCTTGCCGCCCTCGATGATCGCGCCTGCGTGGCTGAATCGGGTGCCCTCTTTCGCGCCCTTGCCGCCGATGTAGGCCACGACCGGCTTGGTCACCTGTTTTTTCATCATCAGATCGGCCACCCGCTCCTCCTGGCTTGTGCCGATCTCACCGAACATGACGATGACCTCGGTTTCCGGGTCATCCTGGAAGCGCTTGACGACTTCCGGGTGCGGCAGCCCGATGATCGCATCGCCGCCGACATGGCAAATGGTCGAGAGACCGATGCCGGCCTTTGAGAGGTAATAGGCGATCGATGACGTGATTCCGCCCGATCTGCTGGTCACGCCGACATTGCCGGGCTTGAAGAAGTCCTTCGCGCTGCGGGCCGTGCCGCCCATCATGCCGAGCACGGCCTGATCGACTGACAGGCATCCGAGGGTGTTCGGACCGAGAAACGCCGCGTCATGGGCACGGGCGGCGTCCGCGATCTCCATCACGTCCCAGATCGGCACACGGTCGGGGACGATAACCAGAAGCTTCACACCGGCTTCGATGGCCTCTATCGCAGCGGACTTGACAAGAGGAGCCGGGATGAAAAGCACGGAGATGTCGATCCCGCCATCGTCCTTCGTGGCTTCCATGGCCTCGAACATGGTGTCGTACACCGGCACATCGAGCACATCCTGCCCGCCCTTGCCGGGAGTGACACCTGCGACGACATTGGTGCCGTACTCGGTCATTAGACGGGTTCGGGTCATGCCCTCGCGACCGGTAATGCCCTGCACGCAGACTCTCGATTTGCCATCAACCAGGATCGCCA
>CAYLVL010000308.1:0-3895 GCA_964387135.1 uncultured Planctomycetota bacterium | reverse complement strand
GCCGTCGTTTCTGGTTTCCACCGGCACTCCGAGGCTTTCCCAGTTCGCGGTCATTCGACCTGCCGCGGCTCTTGCAGCGGGATCGTCGGCTACCAGCAGAACCAGTCTATCGTGCGGATTTTCGACGTCGGCATACAGATCCCTCGCTTCGGACATCGTGGAAGTCCACCCGTCCTCCAGCATCGAGCCGGAGAAATCCGCTGCGATCGCCGCGCCCTGCCCGAGAACCACGCGAGCGATGCTGTCGCGATCCACGGCAAGCACGAGCGCGCGCCGCTCCTCGGGATGGGGAAGCCTCAACGGATTGAGAACGAGAACGAGCAACGCCCGACCGACGACCTCGATCCTCCCAACCGCAGCGCGCGATGACTCGGCGAATCGATCCCGCTCATCGGATCCGATCAGCAGAGCGTCAAGGCTCCCGCGACCAAGATCAAGCACACTCTCGTCGGCGGATGGATACGCGATTATGCTGACTTCATTCAGGTAAGCCCTGCCCGAGTGATGAGTGAGCGATGCGGTGAGCAGACTCCGTGCCTGTGACTGCTGCCGGGTGAGAAACGGTCCGGTGCCGTCCGACGAACCGCTTCCGGACAGGGTGACCATCCTCAATGCCGGGGAGGTCATCCAGATTGCGACGCTTTCCGAATCCACATCCGGTTTCAACGCAAGCTCAATCGTCCTCTCATCGAGAATCTCCGCTCCCGGAATTTCCATCCGGTTGCTCTCGACACCCTCTATTCCCCTCAGCGCCCACTTTGCATCCCATCGCCGACTGGCCGCCGCCTGCCAGCATCCGATCACCTCTTCGGCCGTCAAAATTCTGGACGGAGCATCAGCCCAGGTGATGTTCGCCGAGAGAGCGATACGGATCCTGCCCTGTTCCGCCTCCTCCCAGAGTCCCAGCGGCATGCCGTCGCCGACCGGCAACAACGTCTCGTAGGATTCATCGAGCAGTATGGAATTCAATGGCGGCAACGGCCGGAACGTGTCGATCGATAACTCGTACGCGCTCACTCCGACGGCCGGTGTGCCGCCGACAGCGACCACACCCATACTCTCTGCCCGCTGAACGGGCACGATCCACACAAGGACGGCTATGACAAACGTCCCTGCAATTGCGGCCCCGCGAGCGGGGATTTCGATGCGGAAAGGCATCAGAAGTAGATTCTCACCCCCTCTTCATCGACAACGGCGGCGAGGATTTCGGCCTTGCTGTCATGATCGATATCCCCGAGGGCAAGGTCTATTATCGGCCCGCCGGGGGAATCGAAATACGCCAAGACCTGGCGCGAATAAGGATCAAGAATCGTCAGCCTGTCCGCAAGAAGACTTCGGGATGTGGCGACAACAACGGGAACGCTTCGATGGCTCGCGACGGCGATCCTGTGACCCCAGTTCCCCGCAATCGTCTCCGGCTCCGCTCTTCTCGGAAGCAAGGTGATGGAGCCGTCGGGTCCGGCGGCGATCAGGTCCGGGAGACGCGACTTTCCGCCCGGCATCGAGGCTAGGTCGGTTATGGGAAATCCGATCGCCAGGTACTCGGATTCGTTTTCAGTCAGCGGATAAACCCACTGGATGTGCGCAGGATCAAAGGCGGCGGTATCGATCAGCCACGGCGCGACGACTACGCCCCGCAAGCTCGAATCCGACGCCCTGGGCGGGTACGGAAGGGATTCGAGCAGCATGCCGCGATCACCTTCGAATTCCCACACTTCGCCCCTGCTCGCGCCCGGCGGGGCAAGGCAAATCTCATCAAGGCCGTCACCGTCGAGATCCACAAGCTCCAGCGCGCCGGTGTCGGACCGATGCCGAACCGGTCCGGGTGGGATCGACACGCGAAGAGAAGCAAGCAGGCGCGGCTCGCTCCACGAAAGATCATAGATCCAGACATCAGCGCCATCCAGAACTGCGAGCTCATCGCCCGCTCCGGCGACAACATTGCCGCAGGCTATTCGAACCGCCCGACGTCCTGGCGGCGCCATATAGTGAGCGAACGGGGTATGGGTACCGGCGATGTAGGACGGATCGAGAATGGTCCGGTCTTCGATTCTCTGACCGGTGTACGGATCGAGCAGTACGGTGCCTGCCGTCTCGCCGCCTGGAGATGAAAGGCTCGCGCGCAGAGTGGAGCCCTCGAAATCCGGCGTCAATACCAGACGCCATGCCGCTTCGGCGGTCTCACCGAGGATCGGGGCAACCGCTCCGCGCACTTCCAGGAGTCCGTAGACAGCCTGGAGCATGCGGTCCAGCTCGGGTCCGCCGCCACCCTCGGTTGTGTCCGATATCAGTGCGACTTTCGGCGGAAGGTTCACAAGTCTCGCGAAATGAAGAGTGGTTACATCGTTCAGGTCAAGGCTGCCGACAGGCTCCGCGAAGCTGTAGTCCTCGCGGGTCCACGCTATCTGCACGCGCCCGGCGACTTCCTCCGGTCCGCCGCTGTAGGGAAGGCGGTAAATCTGAAATACCTGCCCGACCGTCACACCGTCCCGGCTGCCTGAATCGATATAGCAGCCATCCTCCCTTACCGACAGAACCCTCGCGCTTATATCGAGACGTTCCGCCACGACCGATCCAGAGGTCCACTCGGCCAGCATGGAAGCGGTCGCCGAGATATCCCAGTCTTTCTGCGCCGCCTGCTTGGTATGAAGCGATTGCGCGGCCCCGGTTGAGACCGCGATAAGCGACAGGCACCCAAGACTCAATATCAACGCCCGTTTGAGCATGGCCGGATGAATTATAGCAGGTAAGCGGGGAACTGGAATCGACTAACGCTCGCCGGTCCGCTCTACGATGCAGCAGGACTCGGTGACATCGCGCGATTTCAGCACTCTGAGAAGCTCCTCGGCGAGATCATAGGCTTCGGCCGCGTGAGACAGGGCGCGTCTCGAAGACAGGACGGCCGCAAGGGCGATGGTGACAATCGGGCACTCGACCTCAGCTCCCCGACGATCAGTGATAATCACGCTGCCCCTGGTCAGGTCGGAGACATCATAGAAACCGGCGACCATCTCGTCGAACGAGTCGACAACCTCCTCCGCAATCACGGGAGCCAGCTTCTCGCTGGTAATGAGAGCGAAGTCATCGCTTCCGAGATGGGCAAGGAAATTCTGGGGATGGGGATTGCGGTCGAGCACTTTCTGCATCAGTTGCCCGAGGGCGACGAGCACCTTGTCTCCACGCGAGTAGGAGTATGCCTTGTTGTAGCTCCGGAATCCGTTGAGGTCCGCGAAGACAACACCGAAGCGCTCCCCGGAGCTTATGCGCTCGCGTATCTCGGACTCGAACGCGGCGGCGCCGGGCAGACCTGTAACCGGGTTGCGCTCGGCGGTGGTGCGCCTGCCCGACAGCATCTCGCGAACCTTCCTTACCAGCAAACCCGGGTCGAGATCGTACGCATCGCCGTGGGAGGGAACCACAAGGTATTCAATTCCGTCCGGGATGTCGGTTTCGTCATGAACGAGCAGAAGGATGCGCTCAATCGGCACCGTTTCAGCCTTGTCCTCCCACGGTCCGGGAAGCCCCGACGGGTCGGCGATAAGAAGTCCCGGCTCATCGGAAACCTGGGTTCCCACGGGCAGACCTTCGAGCCTGAGAGCTATCTCGACGAGGTCGGTCAGCGTAGTGTCCGAGATGGACAGGCGGACGCCGGGCTGTCGATCGTCGCTCTTGTGATCTGAACCGGCTTCACCGGATTTCGTCGATGGGGTCATTGATCTACCTCCAGAAGCCGAACCGCGTTCAATTCGCCGGTATCGTCCTCCACCCACAGATGCTCGCACTGATGCCGCATCAGAAGAAAACCCCTGCCCTTGTCCTCGAGAATCCGGCCCGGACGAAGCTGCATGCCGGTTACCCTTTCGTTGAGCCTTCCGCCCTGGTCGCGAATCCTCGC
>CAYLVL010000307.1:0-3900 GCA_964387135.1 uncultured Planctomycetota bacterium | reverse complement strand
GCCGGTCATAGCGGTCAGGCATCCACTTTTTCTGTTTTCTTCTCCTTCACGCCGGGTACAAGGCCTTCCATTCTCTTGTGGTGTTCCAGCGCCGCCCCGATGAACGCCTTGAACAGGGGATGCGCCCGGTGGGGTCTTGACTGGAACTCCGGATGGAACTGGGTTGCGATGAACCACGGATGATCCTTCAACTCGATCATCTCGACCAGCAGATCGTCCGGCGACACACCCGACATCACCATGCCCGCTTCCTCAAGCTGCTCCCGATACTTGTTGTTGATCTCCAGCCGATGGCGGTGCCGCTCCTGGACCACGTCCTCTCCGTATGCCTCGTGCGCTTTCGATCCCGGCTTGATGTTGCACGGATAATGCCCGAGACGCATTGTCCCGCCCTTCCGCGTGATCTTCTTCTGCTCCGGCATAAGGTCGATGATCGGATCGGGTGTAAGCTCGTCGAACTCGGTCGAATTCGCGTCCCTGATTCCTGCCGCGTTCCTGGCGAACTCGACAGTGGCTACCTGGAGTCCGAGACACAGGCCCAGGAAGGGGAGTTTTTCCTCGCGAGCGTACTGGCAGGCGAGCATCTTGCCCTTGATGCCCCGGTCGCCGAAACCGCCCGGCACCACGATTCCCGCATAGCCTGCCAGGAGATCCTGCCAGTCCGGATTATCTTCCAGTTTCTCCGAGAGAATACAGTCGACATCGACTGCGACCCGGTTCGCTATCCCGCCGTGCGCCAGCGCTTCCAGCACTGAGATGTAGGCGTCGCGCAGGATGGCGTACTTGCCGACCAGCGCGATCCTGATCCTGCCGCTGGGTGATTTAATCGCGTCGACCACATTCTCCCAGTCGGTGAGATCGGGCCTGGCGCAGTCAATGGAAAGCAATTCGACAAGCTTCTGCCCCAGACCCGCTTCCTCAAACACAAGGGGAATGAAGTAGATGTTCTCCACGTCCACGTTCGAGAAAATGCAGTCGATCGGCACATTGCAGAACATCGCGATCTTCTTCTTCAGGTCGAGGCTCATCGGACGGACCGATCTGCAAAGGAGGAGGTCCGGCTGGATTCCGATCTCCCTGAGTTCCCTGACCGCGTGCTGTGTCGGTTTTGTCTTCAGTTCACCCGTCGTTGAAAGAACCGGCACGAGAGTGAGATGAACATTCAAGACATCGCCGGGCGGCTGCTCCATGCGGAACTGTCGGATGGCTTCAAGAAACGGCAGGCTCTCGATATCACCGACCGTGCCGCCGATCTCCACGATGACCACATCGGGTCGCTCGCCTTCATCTCCCGCGCTCAACTGGTGGATACGATCCTTGATCTCGTTGGTGATATGCGGGATCACCTGCACGGTCGCGCCCAGGTAGGAGCCCTTGCGCTCCTTGTCGATCACCGACTGATAGACCTGGCCCGTGGTCACGTTCGATCGCTCGCTCAGCTCGATGTCGATGATCCTCTCGTAGTGACCGAGATCGAGGTCGGTCTCCGCGCCGTCCTTGGTGACGTACACCTCGCCGTGCTGGTACGGGCTCATCGTTCCCGCGTCCACGTTGATGTAGGGATCGATCTTGAGGATGTTGACCCTGAGCCCCCGGCTCTTGAGAAGCCTTCCCATGCTTGCCGCAGCGAGACCTTTCCCCAGACCGGACAGATTTCCCCCTGTCACGAAGACAAACTTGGTCTGTGCCATCCGTAGCCCCTCATTCGGTAATGATGCATTATAGCACACCGGCCCGGAGCGGGTGAGCAAGCACTCAATCCGCAGGCTCTTCCAATAGATCGATTAACAGGGTATGCTATCAGCATTCCTGACGGCGCATTAAATTCCTTTAGGGCCGATTATGTCGAACCGACTCGAACATGCTTTCCACCTGATCCTCCTGATTCCCGCAGCCCTCATGCTCATGGGGGCGGCCAGCCTGGAGCCGGACATGCCCGGATGGGCGTCGGGCGCAGCCGTTCCACCGTGCGAGATTGTCGGTGAACCGGCCCTCGGCACCATCCAGGGAGGCGGGGAGATTTCCCGGACGTTCGACCTTGAATCGGGGACATATTCGGCCGTCGGATGGGCAAGTTGGGACATCGTTTCGCTCGGATTGGAGGTTGCCGACTCAACCGGAACGACACTCATGGAGGATGCAGGCGCCTGCAACAATCCGGTTTGCGAGTTCACTCTCGTGAATGCGGACAGGGTTACTGTCACTGTTACAGCCGGGGAGGCTCGGATTCCCGGCGTTCCTGCCGATTACGCGTTTGTGCTTGCTGAAGGATCGGGCTGTTTCCAGAGGGAGATATCACCGGTCAAGGAAGCTCTGGACGACTGGACGGCGATAATAGCGGCCGACGACGCGACCGTGGTGCACTGGGAGATAATGGAGTTGACGGGAGAGGATATGCTGGTGATCGAGCGCGCCTTCCACCCGGGCAGCCATGCGGTGATCGCCGAGACCACCGATCCGAGGGACGACATAGACATGTACGTGAGGCTCGGTGAGGACACTATCCTGAGCATGGACGAGCTCCCGAACAACTCACCGATATGCTGCTTCGAGCTTGCGAACGATGCCGAGCTGACAATTCAGATAGACCCCTGGCAGTACGCGGAAGGGAACAGCACCGGCCTGGTGTTTCTCATAGTGAGCGAGCCGGAGCCGTCGCTGCCCGGATCGTAGCAGTCCTCTGCGTTGGACAACCGCGCCATCCGGCGCGTTTTTATAGATCAGGCAAATCACACCCGGAAAGCCTGTGCTTTTGATGCTTTGATACCAGGGGAAACACCAAAGGAGGAACCATGCGACCACTCAAACTGACGATTGGCGTATTGCTGGCGGTAATGATCATCGCCGTACCCGCGTACGCCGGGAGCCGCAGGTACGCTCAGGACGGTCTGGATTACTGGGAGGCCTATGCATTAGACCTCGGCTACGATGTCTTCTACACCGACATCGACATGATCGACGAGGATCACTCGATGAGTTATTACTTCGACCTCGAGCCGGGTTACTACATGTTCATCGCCGAGGGGGGCGAGGACACGGAAGACATGGACATGTATGTCTACGACGAGGACGGATACGAGCTTGCATCGGATACCCTTGAGGACGCGATGCCGATCTGCGAGATCGAGATCGACTACGCCATGGAAGTGGAAGTTGAGATCGTGCCTTATTCCTTCTACGGTCGGGAGTACGAGGACTACTACTGTTTCGTGGCCGCGGGAGAGTATTACGGCTCGGATGAGGACTACGGCTCCGTTGATCTGGAGGAGATCATCGATTACTGGACCGACTGGGCCGAGGACTCGGGCTACGATGTGCTTTTCACCGACATGGGCTCCCTGACAAGCGACAGGAGCGAATACTACGAGTTCGACCTCGATCGCGGGATGTACTACATCTACGCGGAAACCATCAACGAGGAAGACGACATCGACCTCTACGTCACCGACGAGGACTATGATGAGCTCGCCAGTGATACGCTGGACGACAATTACCCCATCTGCGAGTTCAACCTGCATTCACCGGAGACGGTGGAGATCAAGGTCACTCCGTATCTCTACGCCACAGGTGACTCCACCCGCTACGGTCTGGTGATCGCGACCGAGGGCGGCGATATCCTCGGTTCCGACATATACGAGCCTCCTGACAGCGACGAGCCGGTGACGGATCAGGCCGATCTGGACTACGCCAACGAGCTGATGGGCGACTACATGGAAATGGTCGACGAGATGGGCTACGAGATGATCTTCGATCAGATCGAACTGGTTGATGAGTACAGGCCGTCGACCGTCAGGATTACCCTCGGCAGGGGCGACTATATTATCTATGCCGAGGGTGGTCTGAGAGTCTCCGACCTGGACTTGAGGGTCTACGATGAAGACGGGGATATCGTCTCAGAGG
>CAYLVL010000306.1:0-3901 GCA_964387135.1 uncultured Planctomycetota bacterium | reverse complement strand
CCTTCCGGTGCCCTCCCTTACGGTCGGGCCTCTGGATCGCTCGGGCCTCTGGATCGCTCGGGCCTCTGGATCGGTCGGGCCTCTTTTCCCTCCCGACTTCCTCCACCTGAAAAACAGAAGCGCCGTGCTTCCAAGAAATCGCTCCCGCAAAGGGTAAAGCCGATCGGGCGCCATCTCAAGTATTTCTCTGCTTCCCTTTCGAGCAGCTTCGTAGATCAGAAGTCCGTCCTCGGCGAGCACGCCCGATGTGACTATATCACCCAGCACCCGCCTGGGCGCAGGCGTGCTGTACGGCGGGTCGACGTAAACAAAATCGAACTCCTCGCCACGGTCCTTCAGAACCTGGAGTGCCGAAGTGTAATCCATCGCGAGTATCCGCGTCGAGTCCTCGTCCGCCTCCAGGCTTTCAAGGTTCCTTTTGAGCATTTTCACTCTCGCGGGATCATTCTCCACGAAACAGGTCAGGACGGCGCCCCTGCTGATCGCCTCGATTCCCACCGCGCCGGTGCCCGCGAACAGATCGAGGAAACGGCACCCGTCTATGGCGGCTCCAAGTGTATCAAACAGGCTCTTCTTGACGATCCCGGATGTGGGCCGGTAAGCGCCGCCGGATGATGTTATCCTGCGTCCCTTCCACATCCCTCCCGCTATGCGCATCTCGGGACTCAATCCTTTTTCCCCTTGTCGGCCGATCGAGTGAGTTCCATCAGCTTCTCTACAGCCGCACCGACCACACGAAGCCGCTTGCGTCTTGATTTTTTCCCCCTGACAATCGTGACCGACGACGGCGGCACTTCGAGAAGCTTCGCAAGCACCTTCACTATCGCTCCGTTCGCTCTTCCCGACTCCGGCGCCGTCGTAACCTCGACCCTCAGCGCGCCGTCATGCAATCCCGCGATACCGTTACGCCGCGCTCTCGGCTTCGCAATTACCTCGAACTCGAATCCATCCGGGATTTCGCTGAAATCAAGCATTGGAAGCAAACCGGCCTGCCGACAGTATAGCAGCTTGAATCCTCTCTATCAGTACGGATTGCGGGACCCTACTCGCTCTCCCATCGCGCGATCGTTTCGTCCTTCCATCGCTCGAAATCGCCCGAGACGATCGCAGCGCGGGCCTGCGTGACGAATTCGCGATAGTAGGCAAGGTTGTGGATTGTGAGAAGACCGAGAACTCCCGGATCGCCTGCACGGTATAGGTGCGCGAGATAGGCCCGCGAGTAACGCGCGCACGTCGCGCATGTGCACTCCGGATCGATCGGTCCCGCTTCTTCCCTGTGAGCCGCATTCTTGAGGTTGAGCCTGCCGTGCGAAGTAAACAGGGTGCCGTTGCGGGCCATGCGTGTAGGCAGAACGCAGTCGAACATATCGATTCCCGCCGAAATCGCGTCAAGCACCTGTCCGGGCAGCCCGACACCCATGAGGTATCTCGGTTTTTCATCCGGCAGAAGGCAGGCGATTTCATCGACCACCCGATCGCCCTCCTCACGCTCCTCCCCCACGCTGATCCCACCGAGCGCATAGCCATCGAGCGCCATCGCAGCCGACCTCTCCACATACTGCCTGCGAAGATCGATGTGAACTCCGCCCTGTACAATCCCGAACAACGCGCGACCTTCGCTCTCCGACTCGTCGAAGTGCTTCTTCGCTCTCTCAAGCCAGTCGAGAGTACGCTCTCCCGCCTCGATCACTATCTCGCGCGACGCGTCCCCGGGCGCGCAGTGATCCAGCGGCATAAGGATGTCGCTGCCGAGTTTGAGCTGCGCGTCTGTCACGCTCTCGGGTGTAAAACGGTGGCGGCTCCCGTCCCAGGGTGACTGAAATGAGACTCCGCTATCATCGATTTCGTAAAGACCTTTCAGACTGAAAAACTGATAGCCGCCGGAATCGGTCAGGATTGGACCCTTCCACGTCGTGAGCTTGTGAATCCCGCCCGTCCGCTCGACCACGTCCACGCCCGGTCTGAGATAAAGATGCAGCGTGTTCATCAGGACGAGCCGATAGCCAAGGTCCTCGAGCTCGCTCCATCTGACGGCCTTGACCGCCCCGATTGTCCCGCATGGCATGAATACGGGTGTTTCGACTGATCCGTGACCGGTCTCCATCACGCCCGCGCGGGCTCTGCCGTCGGTTGCCTCAAGCTCAAAACGCATGGCCCGTGTCCTCATGCGGGAGTTTCTCGAGAAGTCCAGTGACTTTCAGGAACTTCTCGTGCGGTTGCGCTGTGAATGTGAGGATTTCCCTGCTTACGGGATGAGGCAGTGTGAGCCTTGCGGCATGCAGCAGATGAACACTGTCTGCGGTCAGGATTCTCGCCACCTCGGTAAGGTTCTCTTCATAGAGGGGATAATCCGGGTCTTTCTTTCGATAGCCCCTGAGCAGCTTGATGACCCTACCCATGGCCCGCCGACCTCCATACAGCGGATCGCCCGCGACCGGATAGCCGATGTGCGACATGTGTACCCGTATCTGATGCGTTCGACCGGTATCGAGCTTGCATGCGACCAGGGAGAAGCCCGGGTAGCGAGTGAGCACCCTGAAATGAGTGCGCGCGGGCTTGGCGTTCGGCTCCTGCATCACCGCCATTACTGTCCTGTCCCCTTCATACCTCCCGATCGGCGCGTCTATCGTCCCCTCATCCAATCCCGGATTGCCCCAGACAAGCGCAAGGTACTCGCGCACGACCTCCCGCGCCTTGATCATCTCGATCAGCCTGCCCTTCGATACATCGCTGCTGGCAATCAGCATCAGTCCGCTGGAGTTCTTGTCCAGACGGTGCACGATGCCGGGACGCATGGGGCTGGAGGTCACGGGAAGCGGAATCTGCTCGTGATAGAGGAAATTCACAACCGATCCGGTCATCGCGCCCTTCACCGGATGGCTTGTGATGCCCGGTGGCTTGTCGATCACAAGAAAATGCTGATCGCGATAGACGATCTCGATGTCCAGCGCCTCCGGCGGCGGTATCTCATGCTCCTTCCCGACCTCCACTTCAAGCCTGACCCTTTGTCCTTCCCTGACCTTGCGGGACTTATCGGTGACCACCTCCCCGTCGATTCTCGCCCGACCCTCGGAGATCCATCTCTGAATCGCGCTCCTAGACGGCGACAGCTTTTCGTCGAATTCCGGCCAGGGAAAATCAAGCAAATACGCGTCCAGCCTCTCGCCGGAGCGCGACTTGTCGACTACCTCCTCATGCTGGAATACGGGCGCCTCCATAACATTCATCAACCGCCCGGTTTCGGTCCGCCACGAAATTCGTCCAGCCCGCCACCTTCCTCCCTCGGGCTTTCAGGCACCTGGTTCGGATCGATCTCTTCATCGGGCGAGCCAAGGGGACCTTCTATCTCCTCTCGATGAGTACCCCCTTCATCCTCGAACGGAGTCAGCATCTCCGATTCCGGCTCCACGGGAATCTCCACAAGCGCCTCGTCGGCAGGCACGCTTCCCGGCAGCCTGCGCACTTCTTCCCGGTTCTCATCAGGCCTGTCGCTGTATGTCAAGAGCTCCCCCTCAATCCTGGGGATATCGACCGTCTCTTCCTCTGTGTGTTCCCTGACAAACACAAGTACCAGAACCAGCACCACGGTGCCGACAACCACGAAGCTGTCGGCGAGATTGAAAATCGGCCAGTCGTACTCCCATCGCGTTCCCGGGAACAGGGTGATGTCAATGAAATCGGTTACCCTTCGAAAGCGAAGGCGGTCCGCCATGTTGCCCATCGCTCCAGCCATCTGGAACGCAAGCGCGATCTTCAGCCAGACCTCATCCCTGTCCAGCTTCCTCAGGATCATCAGGATGACAAGCACCATGATGATCGCGAAGTAGGTGAAGTACTCGCTCCACTGCGGAAGCATCCCCCACGCGATTCCCTCATTGAAATTCAGCGTGATCCTGAAGAA
>CAYLVL010000305.1:0-3904 GCA_964387135.1 uncultured Planctomycetota bacterium | reverse complement strand
CGGGATATCCTCCTCCGTTTTCTTGCCCTTGACGATAGCCATCTTTTCAGGAGCTATCCTCAGCTTGAATTCCAGAAGGCCCTCGTAGATCGAGCCAAGCTGTCGGACACCTAGCGACTTGTAGTCGATGAATACGAGGTCCTGACGCTTGTCGTCTATGTCTCTGGCCAATAGGTCGATTGCGCAGGCAAGGAACCTGTCGGGCACTTTGGCGGTATTGAGGAACCGGGCGTTTCGGGCTTCCGCTCTCTGATCGTCGTCGTCAGGTTCGGTTAGGAATAGACCGCCGTTGTATTCGGGCACATTGACAGATTCTCTGCCGCCGTCCACGATCTGGAAGAGCTCGGTCAGGCGCTCGTAGAGATCGTACTTGTCCTCTCGATAATGCTTCTTGAGTTCCGTTTCGCGGGTGTCCTCAAATCTGCCCGCACGATCTGCAATCTTTTCCTTCAATCTCTTCAAGCTGGCTTGGAAGTAGCCGCGCGTTTCCTTGGCGGGGAGAAGGTCACGTGCTTCGGCATAGAGAAGGAACAGAATGCGATAGAGCAAGGTGAGCGTTCCCTGAAAGACCTCGTCGAGTGCTTCCTGAGATAGATCGGCCTGCAATCCGTCACGCTCGCGGATGTGGGCTATGAAGCCTTTCGCTAGGTGCGGGAATATCCTCTCGAAGACACGGTCTTTCAGCCTATCGCCAAGTTTCTTGGCGTACTCCTCGCTGCCGGTCAGGAGCAGATCGAGGAATGACGGCTCACCCTCTTCTTCCTCTCTGGGCTCAAAGGCTTCGCGTCGGAACAGAAGCCAGAAGTAGCGGAAGGACGTCGCGGGGTCGGGAACCTCGGAGCCGGGTTGCGAAAGGACCTCGTCGAGATCGATTTCGTAGTAGTTCGTGGCCCGCGAGTGAGTCCGCTGTGAGTAAAGCCGCCAGTTCTTGCCGTTCGTCACGATAGCCCAAGGCGCTTCACCATCTTCGAGCAGACTCACTACATGAGCGCCGGGATTCTCATTGGGAGTATCGGTGTCTCGAACGTAGTCCTTCCCGTCCAGAGAACGCGCCCATGGGTATGTCAGGCATACTGCAAGCGCCTGGCCGTCAGCGCCGGGCGCATAGAGCCGGTAGTCGGGTTCGATAGCGGCGCTTGTCGACTTCTTGCCCGCCTTGGCTGCGAAACCCAGTTCCTTGAATGCAGGCTCAAGAAGCTCTTTGCGCAGCACTCGCTCAGCTTTTCCCGCTACTCTGTCGGTTATCTCGAGGTACAGGCTTCGGAAAGCCTTGAAAGCAGGTGTCGGGTCAGCGCCCCACTCATCCTGATGCTGATGCCGGAGCCTTTCGGTGAGGTAGTAATCGGAGAAGAGCGCCCGGTTGTTGAAGTGCTCCTCCGACCAGTCCGCGATTGTGTAGGCGGACAGGAGCTTGTCGTACTGGCCGTAGGGGTCGGATTCTGTATAAGTAAAGCGACGTAGAACTCGCAGGTGAACGGGAGTAGGTTCTCTGCGCTCTACGGTTAGGGTTCGAGGGCGGATTGCGACCTGTTGCTGGCTTATCGTCTTGGCTTTGGCTTGCTTCTGAGGAACCTGCTTCTCGACCAGCGTGAAGTCCAAGCGTTTATAATCACTGGTCAGAACCAGAAGATAGTTACCCGCGCGGTTTCGGAACGCACGGGCCAAGGCACGAGTGTGGGTGACTGTCACGCTGGTTAGTTCAAAGAGGTAGACACTGAGGCCCTTCTGATCTGCCAGCAGCTCTATCCGCTTAATCGGACGGAGAATGCCCTCCGCTGTGATTCCGAGGTTGCCGGGCGTTTGCCCGGTTCTGACATCGGTGTTGTAATCGGCCCTGACTCACGCTCTCACGATAGGTTCATACACGATATCAAGGTGGTCCTTGCGAAGAACTACGTAGACAACCTGTCAGAGGAAGCGCGCAAGGGCATGACTGAGAAAGTGCTCAAGGGCGGCTGGCCAACGCTCGCACCATTCGGCTACAAGAATGCCAAGGGGCCGGTCTCGGTAGTTCCTGACCCAGAGCAAGCGAAGGTTGTACGGTGGCTGTTCCACAGGTTTGCAGGCGGCGACATTTCGGTCAGGGAGCTTAACCGGGAATACAGGCGGGCTGGATTCAAGCAGCATGTTGTTCGCGCTATGATCTACAAGATACTTCGTGACCCCTTCTACAAGGGCGTCATGCGCTGGAAAGGCGATCTCTATCCCGGTACTCACGAGCCGCTGGTTGATGACAAGACATGGGATCATGTTCAGGTGCTTCTCGACGCGACTAAGAAGCCTGCCAGCCGAGTCGCGGCGGACCTGCTGACGTATCGCGGGCTGATAACCTGCGCCCATTGCGGTTGCGCGATTGTCGGCGAGTTGAAAAAGGGAAAGTACATCTACTACCACTGCACCGAGAACAAAGGTCGCTGCAAGGAAAACGGTTGGGTCCGGCAGGAGGACCTTGACAGACAATTTGCCGAGTCGCTGAGCACTCTACGCCTGCACCCGGCGCTTCACAAGGGTGTAAAGAAAGCCATTCGCGATGCGCATCTGGCACGGGCCAGAGAGAGCCGCGAGGAAGTCGAATCCCTGACAGAGAAAGCCAGATCGCTGCAAGACCAGATGGCCATGACTTACCGGGACAGGCTGGACGGCGACATCCCCGGAGATATGTGGCGCACGGAACATGGGAGACTGGCGGAGGAGCTTAAGTCGGTGCACAACGAGATACGTGCTCACCGTGAAGCGGACCTTAGCTTTTACGCTGTAGCGGAGCAGGTACTCGACTTCACTGCAAGTGCAGAGAAGATGTTCCTCGAAGGGGATACGGCGATGCGCCGACAGGTGGTAAAACTAGTGTACTCGAACTCGGTGCTACGCTCTGGAACCCTGATGAATACTGTGAAAAGCCCCTTCAACCTATTGGCGGAAGGGGTCAAGTGCGATTCTGGTGGCGGTGACTGGACTCGAACCAGTGACACCGCGGGTATGAGCCGCGTGCTCTTACCACCTGAGCTACACCGCCACGGCGGTTAAATCTACCACCTCGCATAATGCGGGTCAAGATGGGCGGCGGCTATTCCGCGCCCGACGCCAATGGGATTGAAGGCGTCTTAGTCGGGTTTTATTCAATTGATACAACACTAAAGAGTTTATATCTTAAGTTTTTACTCCGACCGCCGATACATTCCCTGAGGGAGCGTGCCATGCGAGAGATTTGCGATGTGCGACACGAAGGACAAACATGGGACGATGACGGACGAGGCGAATCCGGAAACCCTCACGATCAGGTGGCTGTGGTCGGAATGCACCCATCACGCCGCGAGCGGCTTCAACAGGATGTCCAAGACGATCGAGCGCGAGTCGCCGAAGCGTGTCGTTCTGGACATGAGCGAGTGCAGGTTCCTCAACGTGACCGGACTGAGGTATCTTCTGGAATGGAACGCCGATCTTCTGGCGCGGGGTGTTGAGCTGAGGGTGACGGGGCTGTCGCCGATGCTCCTGGAAATGTTCAGACTTTCACGACTGGAATGGCTTCTGGCAGACGACCATTGGGAGAATTGATCCCTTAGGCAATAACTCTCCCCTTCAGAGATCCCCCGAGATGCGGCGCGAAGAGCTTTCGCGCCGCATTTGCATGCATACGGGCAGGATGGTGCGAGGACGCCTTTTCGCCCGGAAGGCGAACAAGGTATCCCCGTTTGCAGACCGGGCGAACGAGGGCGCAGGAACCGGCGCCCCTACAGATGCCAGCCGGAGGCTGGCGGTCCTGCCGGCCGGCAGCCGGCGCTCCAAGAAAGGGCAAATAGCCGTAGGGTCGCTGGTTGCCGCGCCTGATGTGAGCTGCCGCTTGTGTCCGGGTGGGCTATGTCGTATCATTGAAGCGCCTAAGTTCATCTAACACAATAAATGAGGA
>CAYLVL010000304.1:0-3917 GCA_964387135.1 uncultured Planctomycetota bacterium | reverse complement strand
CTCCTCGGTCTCGGGAGCGAAAAGCCACTTGAGGAAGAACGATATCCCGTCGTCGCCGTCATCGGGATGAATCGCGCCGATACCCGCCTCGAAGTCCTCGGAGACAGTGCCCGTGATATTGAGAGTCCACAGGGAGTTGTCGTCGTTGTCGAGGAAGTTGATGGCGATCCATGCATGCTCCACGGCGGTAAGATCAGCCGTTGGATTAACGATGAGGCCGGTCGGGCCGAAGATGGTGGGCTCGGCTACGGCCGGACCCGCCAGCATGAGGAAAATGGCCGCAACACCGGCAGCCAGAACTACGTTTCGCATCGCGTCTCTCCTTGAAGAGTGGTCATTTGTGGAAAAACACACGACCCCCGTCCACCCCGAGGCACACGGAGGGAATCTCTTTCGTGTCAGTCACAAAGTATCACAGATACTTTATTTGCGTCAATGGCAAAAGCGATGACAATGCGATGAATATCCGATTCAGCGCTACAGCAGGACATCGACCGTCACTACCGCCGAGTCCTCGTTGCCGTCGGTGTCTTCCACCTTTACCGAAATCGTCACCTCCCCGGGATCATCCGGAGCGATCCAAACCGTGATCCTGCTCGTCGGCTCGACCATCGTGCCCGCCGACGCGACCCAGTAGTATTCGAGCTCGCTCGACGAATCCTGCTTGTCGTCCGCTTCGACCTCGAAAAGCACACTGTCGCCCGTATGTATTTCCTCGCGGTCAACCGAAATCCGGGTGATCAGGGGGGCCTCCCTGTCCTTATCGAATTCATCCTCGATCCACTTGTACAAGAGGTATGAGGCTACGGCGTTGCATCCGCTCATGGCCGGCATCATGAACATGAGCACTACGGGAATGCAAAGCACGACCCGGACAGTTCTGCGCATACGCCAATCCTCCTTGATAGTTTACACAGTATAACAAGAGGCTACGGAAATGTCATTGCATCCCCGGGATACAAATCAGCCGGAGCAGCCGAAAACGTTGACGGTAACGGTTGCATTCGACCGTCTATACTAGTATCCTGCATTGGCTGATTCCGAAGTTGAGGAAGAGGTTCACAATGGATGCTTCAAAGGTCCCTCAGGTTCAACGGGCCGAACTGCTGCACGAGGGTAAGGCGAAGCGGGTATACAAGACCGACGACCCAGACCTCTACATCCAGGAATTCAAGGACTCGGCAACAGCGTTCGACGGCGCCAAGAAAGGCGTCATCGAGGGTAAGGGCAGCGTGAACTGCCGCGTCTCCGCGAGACTTTTCGAGATAGTGGAGAACTGGGGAGTCAAGACGCATTTCGTGGGTCTGCTGAGCGACAACGAGATGGTCATACGACCGGTCCGGATAATCATGGTCGAGGTCATTCTCAGGAATATCGCGGCGGGATCGCTCGTCCGAAACCTGGGTTTCGAGGAAGGGAAGAAGCTCACTCCGCCGATAGTGGAATTCCATCTCAAGGACGACAGTCTGCACGACCCGCTGGTGAACGACGATCACATCATCGCGCTGGGTCTCGCCGACGCGGGCGAGCTCGCCCTGCTCAGGCGTCAGGGCAGCATCGTTAACGATGCGCTATCGGAGTTTTTCGATTCGATCGGCATCATGCTTGTCGACTTCAAGCTGGAGTTCGGGCGACGTCCGGACAAGAGTATAATCCTCGCAGACGAGATATCGCCGGACTCCTGCCGCCTGTGGGACAAGGCAACCGGCAAGAAGCTCGACAAGGACAGGTTCAGGTTCGATCTGGGGGGAGTGGAGGAAGCCTACAAGGAGATTTTGGAACGGACCGGCTCTGCGAAGTGATAGAAAAATATCATAATGGCAACTTGTGCGGCCCGAGGCAGATGGCCTACCTGCCCCCACATACAGACAAACAGGAGGAATCATGTGGCGTATTCGGGGTATACGCGCCGCATTCGGACGTCGCCCGGCTGACGTATTTCGGCCTGTTCGCCCTTCAGCATCGCGGACAGGAATCGGCCGGAATATGCGTATCGAACGGCGGCCAGATGGCCTGCTACGCCCGCATGGGGCTGGTCAACCAGGTGTTCAACGAGCAGATTCTGGGCATCCTGCGCGGCTACATAGCCACAGGGCATGTACGTTACTCGACCACCGGCTCCTCGACGCTCGCCAACGCCCAGCCTATCCACGTTGAGGAAATCCGCGAGATCAGAATCCTGGGCAAGCGCCGCAAGAAGATCATTTCCCTGGCGCTTGCGCACAACGGGAACCTCGTGAACACCCGTGAACTTTTCAAGAAATGCGAGGACATGGGCCTGCCGCTTACAACCACCTCCGACAGCGAGATCATGGCGAGGCTAATCCACCACGAGTACGCGCAGAGAGGAAACATCTGCGAGGCGCTCCAGAAAGCGCTTCCGGAGTTCAAGGGAGCGTTTGCGCTGGCGCTTCAGACACCGCACGAGCTGATCGCGGTGAGAGATGTCCCGGGGATTCGACCCGTCGTTGTGGGGTACCTCGGACATGTGAGGGACCCCGAAGGATGGGTTGTCGCGAGCGAAACCTGTGCGCTCGATATCGTCGGTGCGAACTACGCGTTCGATGTTCCTCCCGGGACGGCGGTGGTGATCGACGAATCGGGACCCAGGATGTTCAAGTGGGCCGAACAGAAGGGCCCAGAGAAAATCTGCGCGTTTGAGTATATCTACTTCGCCCGACCCGACAGCCTTTTCAGGCACAAGTGCATCCACACGATACGCCAGAAGATGGGCGAGATACTTGCCCGGGAGGCGCCGGTGGAAGCGGACATGGTCGTATCGGTTCCCGACAGCGGGACGCCGCACGCGATCGGTTTTGCGCGCGCGTCCGGGATACCGTACAGCGAAGGGCTCATCAAGAACCGGTATGTCGGCAGGACTTTCATCAGCCCGCACGCACAGCTAAGGGCACTGGGCGTGAAAATGAAGCTGAATCCGCTCGAGAAAGTCCTGAACGGGCAGAGGGTGGTGCTGGTGGACGATTCGGTAGTGCGAGGAACGACATCGCGCCAGATTATCCAGTTGCTGAAGGACGCGGGAGCAGTAGAGGTGCATTTCAGGGTGGCGAGCCCGCCTGTGCTCAATCCCTGTTTCTATGGCATCGACACGGCGATACAGGAAGAGCTGATCGCCAGCCATTATGTCAATGATCGGAATGACTGGTCGGCGCTGGCCGGCCAGCTTGGCGCCGACAGCATGGCCTACCTGAGCATCGGCGGCATGCTCGAGGCTTTCGGTCATTCGGAGGAAGAATTGTGCCTCGCGTGCCTGAACGGCAAGTACCCGATTCCAATAAGCACGCAGACCCGGTTCGCACTCTGCAAGCATGTACTGGAGAACAGCAATCACCCGAATTCCACTCTGGCGGGCATTCTGCCCAATGGCGACGAGATGTCCTCCACAACCGAGGATGAACTCCCCAAACTGGTCTGAATTATGCTAGACTTCATTTCTGCCCCGTCAAGGGGCAGAGCACCATTTTTACCTTTTCAACCTGCGCGGCGGCATGCAATCTGAGCAGTCCCCATTCGCAAGACGTTCCATCCAGGTCCAGCTTGTAATCTGGGCCGCCTTTGTCGTCCTCCTTTACTATTTCAAGGATAACAACCGACTGGCTGACCTGCGCGAAGATCTGCCACGGCTCGGGCAGGCCCTATGGAATGTCGTATTCGCCGAGGTTCTGTGGGTTGTCGGCTTCATGATCGTCGGCTACGGTCTCGGTCGCGCCGTCCTGGAGCTTACCCGCATCTCCAACGATCTGGACACCGTCGAGGACGACATCCTCTTCTCGCTTGCCGTCGGATGGGGCCTTCTCGGTCTGGGCGCGTTCGGGCTGGGGAGCCTCGGATTTCTTCAGTGGTGGCTGCACATCGGCATTGCAGCGGTGATAGTCGGGGCAACTCATCGCCAGCTTCTG
>CAYLVL010000303.1:0-3957 GCA_964387135.1 uncultured Planctomycetota bacterium | reverse complement strand
TGTCACAGATCGTTTGTCGACAAAATGGCTGGAGTCTGGTGAAGGTCAATTTCTACACAGGCGTGCCTGACAATAAAATCGACCCGCTATGGCATCGATTCTGGACTCAGAAGCTCCAGGTAATGGGATCAAGGGGAGTAAGGGTTTTTACGCGACCGCTACGATACTCGAGCGAGCGGGTGATACTACCAAACGGCAGGGAAAGCACTGCGCTCGCAGGTCGCGAAAAGGGGATCGATGTTCGGATCGCGCTTGATGTGGTGCGGATGGCGCGGCATGACATGTTCGATGTGGCCTTGATATTCAGTCAGGATCAGGACCTGTCGGAAGTCGCCCAGGAAATCAGGGAAATATCCCGAGAACATGACAGATGGATCAAGATTGCGTGCGCGTTTCCGGTGAGTCCGGTAGTTGGCGACCAACGGGGAATCAATGGAACGGATTGGATTCGGATTGACAGCAAGACATATAGCGCCTGCCTGGACCCGCTCGATTACCGTGCAAAAAAGTAGAATTCTGATACGATTACGTCGATATGCCTCACGACATCATCGACAATCGGGAAGAGAAGCTGGTCGACCACATCGGAAGCCTGCTCGACAATGCAGAGAAGGCAAGGTTCGCGGTCGGCTATTTCTTCCTCTCGGGCTTCAAGGAGATAAGGGCTCATCTGGAGAAAGTCCAGGAGATCAGGCTGCTGATCGGGTCCATGAGCAACCTGGAGACGATCGAAGCGCTCGCGCTCGGGCTTGGCAGCGTCGAGGCGGCACGTAAGAAGCTCGAGCCCTTAAACTACCTCACCAAGCAGGAGAAGGCGGAGGCGGTCAGGAAGGAGTCCGAGAAGCTGGAGCGGGTCGCGTCGCAGCTACCCCAGACTGATGAGGACGAAGCGCATGTAAGGTTCCTCGCCGAGCTTGTCCGAAGCGGCAGGATGAAGGTGAAGGTTTACACGAAGGGGGTGCTTCACGCAAAGGCGTACATCGTCGATTATCCCGAAGGTCGTTATGAGAGAGGCTCAGCGATTGTTGGCTCAAGCAACCTGTCGCTGGCCGGTGTGACCAGCAATACCGAGCTCAACGTGGTCGTCCCAGGCAACGAGAATCACAAGAAGCTGGCTGAGTGGTTCGAGCGGCTGTGGCATGAAGCGGAGGACTTCGACAAGGAACTGATGCACGTCCTGGAGTCGTCGTGGGCGATGAACGAGCCGACTCCGTACGAGCTCTACCTGAAGGTCGTCTATGAACTTGTCAAGGAGAGACTGGATGAGGACGAGCAAGTCCACAAGCCCAGGGGCGAGACTGTACCCGAGCTATTCAACTACCAGAAGGACGCGGTCATTCAGGCGAGGGGAATTCTGAGGGATTATGACGGAGTATTCCTAGCCGATGTTGTGGGCTTGGGTAAGACATATATGGGAGCGGCGCTGCTCGCAGATCTTTATGCCCGTACGGGAGACAAGGCTCTCGTCATCTGCCCGCCGCTTCTGATCCCGATCTGGCAGGAGATCTGTGATCTCTATGACCTGCCGGTCAGGGTGTTCTCCAGGGCCAAGGTGCATGAGATTTTGGAGAATGAGCTCCTAATGAACCGCCCGATAGTGCTGATTGACGAATCACACCACTTCCGCAATCCTGCAACCAAGAGCTACAGAGCCTTGGAGGAGGTTTGCTTCCGCAAGAAGGTGATAATGCTCACCGCCACGCCTTACAACACCAAGGCGAAGGACGTGCTCAACCAGATCAGGCTGTTCCATCCTACCGATGCGACCGCAATTCCAGTGGACCCGCCCGTGTTACGCGATTTCTTCACTCTGGTTGAAAAGGGTGAGAAGAAGCTGCCCGAATTGCTTGAACACATAATGGTACGGCGCACGAGGAAGCACATCGACAAGTACTATCCGGAGGACACAAAGTCCGGGAAGCTCAAGTTCCCAAAGAGAAAGCCCCCTGTGCGTATCGATTACTCGATCGACGAGGTGTATCCAGGCATCTATGACGACATAGAGCAGTCCTTGGTCGCTATCCGATATGCTCGCTACGACCTTTATAACTACGTCAAGCCCAAATACCGAACAGAACCGGACCTGAAACAGCTGAAGGCCGCAGGGAAGAACCTGATAATGCTCATGCGGTGCATGTTGTTTAAACGGCTGGAGAGCAGTGTCGCCGCGTTCAGGAGATCTGTCCGTGATCAGCAGGAAATTCACGAGCTTTATCTGGAGCATTTGAAGGCTGGCGTGGTACCCGCAGGATTACTCGCTGAAGAGCTTAGCAGGTACCAGAGAACCGGTGACGACGAGAGATTCAGCGAGGCCATGGAGGAGTTCGCTGAGAAGTATCCTGCCGAGAAGTTTGAGTTGGAGCGGCTGACTGAAGACATAGAGAAGGACATGGAAGTTTTCGGCCAGATCTACGATCTGGTGAAGGACCTCTAGGCGGATGACGATGCCAAGCTGCAAACACTCTTCGAGTTGCTCAACAGGAAGCCACTCAAGGGCAACAAAGTGCTCATCTTCACTCAGTTCGCCACAACAGCTGAATACGTGGGCGAGGCGGTCAGCTCGCACTTCCCTCAGGCAGAGCAAGTCTCTGGAACGAGCAGCGATCTTCTGACCAAAGTGAAGCGCTTTGCACCGGAGGCGAACAAAGCTAAGGTCAAGTCGCGCGATGAGCTGATGATTCTGGCCAGCACTGACATCCTAAGCGAAGGCCTGAACTTGCAGGATGGCAACATCATTGTCAATTACGACCTGCACTGGAATCCCGTAAGGTTGATCCAGAGGGTTGGCCGAGTGGATCGCGTTTCCACGAAGCACAATGAGATCCACACCTTCAATTTCTTCCCCGAGCGCAAGCTGGAAGCGAAATTGGGCCTCGAAAAGCGGTTGAAGCGGCGCTTTGAGGAAATCCACAAGCATATTGGCTTGGGAGCGCAGTACCTAAGCCCTGAGGAAGAGCTTTCGGATATCGAGTTGTTCAAGCGAATCTACACCGGCGATATTGCGGTCCTTCTGGAGGAGGGGGAAGAGGCCGAGATAAGTTTCGCAGAGTTGGTGAAGATGATGCGTGATCTTCGGAAGCAGAATCCCAAGCTCTTCTCTAGGGTGACATCCCTTCCGGACAGAGTGCGTTCCGCAAGAGCGGCTGAAAGAGACGAACTGATTGTGTTTTGCAGGGCGGGTGACTACTCGGCTTTGTACATGGCTGACGACGAAGGTACCGTGATATCTCGGGACCAGATGGAGATCTTGAAGGCGCTGAAATGCGACCCCAAGACGCCACGGGTGTCTCTGCCCAAGGCGTTTAACGCTCACGTGCGACGCATCGAGGCAGAATTCCAGGAGGATGCCCAAGAGCGAGCGATGCAGCAAGCTGCCGTATCAGCGGAGCCATTGGTACGCCAGACGCTGAAGCTTCTCAATACGCTTGCGCGCAAGGTCAAGGGAGAAGACCGCAAGACCATTACTGAACTCCGGGATAGACTAACGAAGCAGCCGCTCAGCCCCAAGGAGAAGAGAGTGCTACGATCTTTGCGACAACGCGTCGAGAGTCCAGCCGAGCAGGTCCGTTTCATGCACGACCTCCTTCTGGGTCAGCAGACACTCGGATTCGACGCTCCTGTGAAGAAGCCCATCGAAATAGAGCCTGTGGTTGTGCAGGTGATTGCCTCGGAGGCTCTCGTCTCTGATGAGTAGTGTCGGTCTGCGTCCAAGGTGACCACTTAAAGGTCGATTATGTTGAGTAGGTATTCCGGAGACCAGAAGCTCCCTTGTCCCATCGACCTAACCTCTCAGTCCTCAATCGCCTTTCCCGGGCACCTAGGATTGAGCTCCTGAATGAGTCTTGGCTGGCCTTCGGTCGCTAGGAATCTACTCCAATACTGGGAATACTCTGTTCGGCATAGGAGCTATTGTCAAATGTTGTGTATGGCATGGAGGTCAAGCGGCTTGGGGTTGGG
>CAYLVL010000302.1:0-3980 GCA_964387135.1 uncultured Planctomycetota bacterium | reverse complement strand
GCCGCGCACTGCGACATTCGAGGGCGGGTACCGCATCGCGAAAGTCATCCTGACTTCTTCTTCCGGCTCCTCCTCTTCCGATGTGGAGACGAGCGTGTGATAGCTCGCGCTTCCGGGAATGTAGCTCAGCGGCTTCTCGTGCATTTCGCCCGCCGCGACATTGGCGTGATAGTCGTCGAGTTCCTCGATCAACTCCTGCCAGCTTGAGTAACGCGCCTGGTAATCCTTCTTGAGGCAGCGCTCGATAATGCGCCTGAACTCAGGGGAGACAGGGCAGGCGTCGAGGCGCTCCTTCGGATCCTTGTAGACGTGCATTCCGGCGATTTCGTGCGGCTCGCCGCGGAATAAATCCTCGCCTGTGACCATGTAGAACATCAGGAGGCCCCACGCGTAGACATCGGTTGCTCCCGTCAGCTCGCCGAGGCCGGTGATCTGCTCGGGGCTGAGGTACTCGGCACGGTTGATTTTCCGGGGAGTGTCGTAGAAGACGTCTCTTTCGAATCCGGAGAGCTTCGCCTTGAGCTGCGGCCTGGGAACGACGAAGACCGACTCGGGCGAGAGCCTTCCGTAAGTCTCGAAGCCCGACGCCCGAAGGTACATGAGGGTTTCCACGATCTGTCTTCCCAGCTCGGACGCCTGGGTTTCGTTGAACGGGCCGAACTCATCGATGTAGTCCGTAACCGTATGGTTTCTGAGCTCGCTTACGAAGAAATAGGCGCCCTTGTCGCGACCGTAGTCGAGAACCCTGATCAGTCCCTGGTGATCGAACTCGGATGCGCGCTTCATCCGCTCGCTCCAGGCATCGTCAAGCTCCTTGGTCTTCGGAATCCGGTAGAACCAGAGCATCACGGGCGTGTCGGTGCCGAGATGGGTGCCGGAGTAAAGAACGAGGTCTTTTTCCGGCGACGGGCCGTTGGCGCCACCGATTCCCGTCATGCGCTCCTCGAGCCGATACTTGCCCTTGATCGTTGTTCCCTGGTCGATCAGGTGGATATTGATACTGCTGTCGGCGCCGCCGATAAGCTGATCGATGTCGTCGGCAAGCTCATCGTATGTCTGGTAGCGCTCGGTGGGGTCCTTCTCGAGCATCTTGATCATGATGTCGTGAAAGACCAGCGGTATTTCGTATTTTTCCTGGATTTTCGGCAGCGCCTCGAAATCCATGTGGGCTTCCATTACTTCCTGCGGAAGTCCCTCAAACAGGTCTTCGCCGGTTACCAGCCTGTAGAGGAGGCAGCCGAGAGAGTAGATGTCGGCGCGCTGATCGATCGGATGCTCCTCGTCGTCGATGAAAGCCTCCGGGGCCATGTAGGCGTAATAGCTGGGGAGCACACCGTATGTTTTTCTGATGAACCGCTCCGTCTCGGCGAGACGGAAGTCGCGGATGAAGATGTCCTCTCCCCGGGGATTGATGAGGATATGCTCGGGTCTCAGTGCGCCGTGGGCGGTGAGCACGCCCTTGGTGCTGAGGTAAGAGAGGATCGCGATCACCTTGCGGATGATCTGTAGCGCCTGCTCCGGAGCGAGCCTGGATCTCTCCGCGAGCACGGCGGAGATCGAGGAGGGCACATAGCTCTCGACGGTGTAATAATGATCGCCGTGCCATCCCTGATCCATAAAATCGACCACGTGCGGGTGCTTGAGCTGCGCGCGATGGAAGAGGTCCTTGTTGATGGCGCGGATGAAACCTTCTTCGCGGGACAGCTTGCCGTCGTAGAACTTGATGGTGACGAACTTGTTCCTGCCTCTCTCGAGGGCCTTGTAGAGGCTTGAGAACTGGCCGCTGCCGAGCTCCTCGAGAACTTCATAGTGGTTGTCGACAATCTCGCCGACATGGCTGCCTTCGGGACGGGCTTTTTTGAAGCTCACCGCGGCGAGCGCGTATGCCACCGCCTCCTTGAATTCGGTAAGGCAGCCATAGCGCCTGGACGGGTCCTTCTGGAGGGCGGTGGAGAGAATCTCCTTCATCGCCGTCGGAATCTGCTTGTAATACTCGATGTGCGGCGCTGCGTCCACATATACCTGCTGGTATCGCACCTTCTGCTCGTCGGTGTCGTGGAAGACAGGGAAGCCGGTGAGCATGTGGTAAAGGACCATGCCGAGCGAGTAGATGTCGGAAGCCTGGTCCGGCTCGCCGATGCGGGTGATCTGCTCGGGAGAGAGGTACCTCGGGTCCTCCCATCGCTTGCGGTCTGCATCCTCGACCATCTCCATCGCCCGCCCGACATACCAGTCGGCGAGCTTGACCTGCGAAAGGTCCTCATTGACCAGGATGTTGGTCGGCTTGATCGCCAGATGTGCGATAAGTCCCTCGGCGTATCCCGCCTCCAACGCTTCGATCATTTTCACCGTGATCGAGAGAGCGCTGGTGAGATCGACTGTCTCGGTCTCGGCCATGTACTCTTTCAGGCTCATCGGCATAAGCTCGGTCGCGATTTTCATTCGGCCCGAGTGTCTGCCGACTTCCCAGACGGGGACAAGATTGGGGTGCTTGATCATGCGAAGACGGTTGGCGACGTTCTCGCATTCATCGACAAATCCCTCGTGGACGCCGTAAGGCTCCTTGAATATCTTGACGCAGGCGATGCGGGCGTCCTTCGGGTCCTTGCCCTTGTAGACCAATGCCGCCTCGCTTCCGCGTATTCGATCAACGGGTTCAAAAGGCATCTTCGGCTCCCAGGAAGATAGATGGGGTCTAAATTAAATAATTATACTATCAGATTTATCATTAAGATGCGGACAGCGCGCCCGGTGTTCAGAGAGTGATCAAGACGATTGGGCGATGATGATGCTCCCGCTCTATTCTTTTCCTTTGCATGACGGGGACTGTCAGCCTTTTCGCGCTCGGGTGATTGGGGGGCTTCCGGAAGTCATGTGCGCGAAATGGTGACAGTCCCTGAGCTTTCGCGCACGTGTTATACTTGACTAAACGCAAATGTCTCCACAGCCGACCATTCTCTTCGTCGCCCTGATCCACGGCGGCTACTCCACCTTCAACGCAGCCGATTACGGGATGGAAATGAGATTCGACCTAGTCCCGCACAAGCTGTCGGTGCTGTCGCTGGTCGCGTGGCTGAGGGAGAACGGTTGCGAGGGGTCGTATGTCTGGGCGGATCCCGCCGACGAGAACGCGCAGTCAATCATCGAGACAGCCATCGAGGAGTACAAGCCCACCGCCATCGGGATGAGCCTGTGCACCGATGAGATGGTCCTTCACGGGAGGCTGGCGGCCCGGATCAAGGAGCGCTTTCCACATATTCCAATAATTGTCGGTGGGCCTCATCCGTCCGCGATTCCCGAGCATACGCTGGAGCATTTTCCGGGAATCGATTATGTGGTATTGGGAGAGGGCGAGAGGACTCTGACCGAGCTTATCAGGAGGATCGAGGCGGGGCAGGGAAAGTACGAGTTGCAGGAGGTCAACGGGCTTGCGTTTCGGGACGATTCGGGGAAGATCATCAGGACCGCGCCAAGGGAGCGGATACGGGACATCAACATACTGCCCGATCCCGCGTTCGATCTTATTTTCGATCCCGAGGAGCCGCCTGACAGGCGGTCGGCATTTCCGCTGATTTTTTCGTATGGCTGCTATTTCCACTGCACGTTCTGCGCGGCGGATCACGGGCATTATCGCTACATCTCGGCTCGCAAGGCGGTGGACCGCATACAGTGGGCGAACGAGACGTACGGCATCGAGTACTTCGCCATCTCGGACGGCTTCTGGCCGCCGTCAATCAAGTGGCTGGATGAATTCTGCACCGAGATTGAAAGTCGGAAACTCAGGATTCAGTTTCACTTCATGACGCGTGTCGGCACTCTGAAGAGGGAGCATTTCGAGAGGCTGTGGAGGGTCGGGGCGCGGGCGATTATGTACGGGATCGAATCGGGCAACGAGCAGATTCTGAAGAATATCAAGAAAGGGACGTCGCTCGGTGCCGCTCGGAAATCCGTCAGGCTGGCCAACAACACGGGCATCTTCA
>CAYLVL010000301.1:0-3981 GCA_964387135.1 uncultured Planctomycetota bacterium | reverse complement strand
GCCTGGGGATCGCTCCGCCGAAAATCGCGTCCACGAACTCGAATCCCTCACCTCGCGGCATCGGCTCGAGCCTCAGCCAGCATTCGCCGAACTGACCCGCGCCTCCGGTCTGCTTCTTGTGCCGTCCCTGGACCTCCGCCTTGCCCTTTATCGTCTCGCGATACGCAATCGTCGGTATCGCCTGCTCCACTTCGACCCCGAACTTGTTCTTCAATTTCTCCAGCGCGACCGTTATGTGCGCCTGCCCCATGCCGCTGATAACAAGCTCCTTGGTCTCTGCATTTCGCTCGAGATGGAATGTCGGGTCCTCTTCGGCGATTCTCTGAAGCCCCTGCGACATCTTCTGCTCGTCTGCACGGCTTTTGGGCACAATCGCTCGCCAGTAGACAGGCTGAGGAAATTCTATCGGCGGGTAGACAATCGGAGCATCCGCCGCGCAGAGAGTCTGATTTGTTCTCGTCTTCTCAAGCTTCTGGATCGCGCCGATCATCCCGGCGCTCAGCTCGGTTACCTGGTCCTTGTCTTTACCCTTGAGCACGAACATCCCGGACATGCGCTCTTTCTCATCAAGCGTAGAGTTGTAGACCTGCTGGTCTGTTGTGATGCGTCCCGAGAAAACCCTGATTATGCTCAACCGTCCTGCGTGAGGATCGATGATCGTCTTGAAGCAGAACGCACTGAACGGCTCATCTTTGGACGGCTTTCGCTCTATCTGCTCTTCGCCGCCCGGTTTCGTGCCCGTCCTTGCGGGCATGTCGGCGGGGGACGGCAGCAGGTCGCATATCGCGTACATCAGGCTGTGGATGCCGATGTTCCTCGTCGCGCTTCCGCAGAATACGGGAAGCACCTCTCTCGCAAGCACTGCCTTCTTCAACGCGGCGCTCAATTCATCCCTTGTCAGCTCCTCGTCCGCGAAAAACTTCTCCATCAGCGCTTCGTCGGTTTCCGCGATCGATTCGATCATCTCCTGCCTTGCGGTCTCGACCTCGTCGGCGATGTCGGCGGGGATGTCGACCTTCTCGGGCTTCTTGCCGTCCGTAGACGCCTTGTACGCGGAGCCTGTAAGCAGATCCACTACGCCCTCGAAACCGGCGGCTTTGCCCATGGGAACGGTAAGAAGAAGCGGTCGTCCGAACATCTTCTTGATGGACTCAAGGACCGGCTCGATATTCGCGTTGTCGCGATCGAGCTTGTTTATGAACACGATGCGTGGCAGCTTCAGCTCATCCGCAAACTCCCAGACTTTCTCGGTCATTACCTCCACGCCGCCGACGGCGTCGATCACCACAACGACTCCGTCCGCCGCTCGAAGCGATGCTTTGGCCTCCAGAATGAAGTCCGCGTAGCCCGGCGTATCGATGAGGGTGATCTCGCGCTTGCTCCACTTGATCGGGTAGAAGCTGGAGGAGACGGTGATTTTGCGAGCGATCTCTTCATCGTTGAAATCGAGGATGGTGTTGCCAGCTTCGATATCGCCGAGCCGGTTGGTGGCGCCGATGTTGAAGATCATGGCTTCGCCGATGCTGGTCTTGCCGCAGTCGCCATGACCTGCAAGCGCCACGTTTCTGATGTCCTGAATATCCGCCACTGTATTTCTCCCGTGCAGCCCGGACCGCCGTCCAGGCGCACTAACACCTTTGTCACCCCCGCTAGGGGGAAACCCGCGAAAAGTATCACATTATCGGCCACTCGGCAAGGGGCGAAGTCGGCTGATCAGCCTATTCCACTATCAGACCTACAGTGAACTCGTCGGCCCGGAAGTGGTCGTCGATGACCCGAAGGGTGATTGTGTAGGTGTCCGGCTCGAACGGAGTGCGCCAGATCACCTCCGGCTCGGTCGTCACCATCTCCTGCGTGTCCGTCTTGATGCCGACAGTCAGCGCGAACGGCACACGATAGGGCGAGTGTTCCGCCGTACCCGCGACCGTCACGGTCCACGTCCCGTCTTCAACCCCCGGAAACGCCATGCTTATCGGCGTCCTGCCCGTTATGTTCTCTTCGATATCCCCCGGGCCTTCAACCGTCAATTTGAACACGAACGAGTCCGAGTTCAGTACGAAGTACACATCGTCCGCATCGCTGAGATCGATCGAGAAAGTACGCTGTCCCGGTTCAGAAACCACTCCGACCCAGTCGCCCATGGGATAGTACCCGGCCATGTTCACGAGGTCGCGGCTGGTCCGGATGTACGGCTGCATAAGTGCAAGCGAGACCAGGTACTCCGTCAGCGCCCGCTCGTCCGCGTCCATGTCCGAGCGATAATAAAGGTTCGTGAACACCACAAAACCGTCTCCCCTGGTGAAAGAGCAGCTCATCGGGATATCCGTGAGATCGTTTCCGGGCGGGAGATTCTCGATAAGCTCGGTATTGACCATGCTGGACGCGTCGGATTTGACGATAGTGCTTATCCCTGTCGGCCAGACTTCCAGGATCGGAGGCCATGGATTCTCGGGCGGATGGGCGTCGAAGTCGGTGAATCCGAGAGCCTGCGCGGCATGTGTTTCAGTAACCTTGCTCGACAGGACAGGCTCGCCCGTATCCGCCGACCCGACGTAGGGATCGGGAGACGCAAGTCCGAGCACTTCCGGCCAGAGCCATTCGATGTATTCCGCGGCCCTGCCGCTTGCGTACAGCGTCCCGCCGTCCTCCACGAACGACCGTATCGCGAAATCCTGGATGCCCGTGCTTATCGTGTCCGATGAGTTGATAAAGACGATATCCTGTTCGAGGCTGCCCACTACGGTCGCGAGATTCTCGGTCGATACGGTGGTGAAAGCGAAGCGGAGATCGCTGAGGACCTGCCCGACATCGTCTTCACCGGGCTCGGTGACAATGATGCTTGGCGTATGGTCAGCCTGCGCGACGTGTGCAGCGGACTGCCGGATGATTCCTCCCGACACCTTCCAGTGGTAGTCGAGGTTGCTTCCGTCGACATCGGCGGTTACGCGAACATCCGAGTTGGTCGGTACGGGACCGGGAGGGTCGAGGTTGATATCATTTATTCTTGGGGCGTCCGGATCCTCGTTGCATCCTGAGAGTGCGAGGAACGCCATGCAGGCGCACACAAGCGCAATACCAATAATCTGCTTCATCATCGTCAGCCTCCATTCTCGCGTCACTTGAAAAGCATGACCGGTGATTTCGAGCGTCTCAGCACTTCCTCCGCGACCGATCCCAGGAAAAGCTCCCGGATCGGCTGATCGCCGAAAGCGCCCATGCATATGAGAGTCGATGGATTCGCCTTGCTTTCGTTAAGAATCGCCTGCGCGGCGCGCTCGCGACTCTCCCTGATTTCAAATTCCGTATCGTAAGAGGAGTCTATCTCCCTCGCCGCTTCGTAGACCTTCGTTTTCCATTCCTCGTCGGTACCGCTGATGACGATCGTGATCGGCATGCCCATGCTTTCCCCGATTATCCCCGCCCACGCAAGCGCCTGCCGGCTTCTGGGACGATTATCGAATCCCACGATGATGGAGTCAAAAGGCGCATACTCGCCTGTTGCGAGAAACACGTGGCTGACTCCCCGACGTATCACCGCTTCACTCGTTCCTCCCCACAAGCCGGACTTGTACTTGCGCATCTCGCCCCAGAGTCCGAGGAAGATCACGTCGAAGTTCTCCGACATATCGCAAAGGTACTTCGGCGGATTCCCGACCTCCACATGGGCAGAGTAGCTTATCGGATTATCGACATCCTGCCTGAGTTCGGGCCATTTCCTGATTTCATCGATCAGGTCCTCACCGTGCGCCACAAGCTTCGCCTTGAGCTCCAGGCGCGCTTTTTCCCTGGGTATCAGGTCGCCGAGCGTTCCGATTCCCTGGAGCGCAAGGACGGTCAGATCGAAGATCGGATTCGCCATCGCCCGCTCGTCTGCGATATAGACAATATCTATTGCACCCGCAACCTCCCTGGCGAATTGAATTGCATGGCGAAGAGCCGCTTTCGACAGGTCCGATCCGTCGAACGGCACAAGGTAGTGTT
>CAYLVL010000300.1:0-3989 GCA_964387135.1 uncultured Planctomycetota bacterium | reverse complement strand
CGAGCATGATTCCCCACGATGGGGTCGGCGGCTGAACTCCGAGCCCGAGGAAACTGAGACCGGCTTCGGCAAGGATATTTCCCGCGATGCCGAGGGTGCCCACAACGATGATCGGAGCGAGCGAGTTCGGAAGAATGTGCTTGAGGATGATCCTCGTGTCGCTCGCGCCCATCGCCCGTGCGGCTTCCACGAAATCCTCCTCCTTCACGCTCAGCACCTGGCCGCGCACGATCCTGGAGATCGATGTCCACCCGACCACCCCCAGCGCGACGAAGATGGTAAACAACCCGGGTTTTTCGAAGACCGCCAGGATGCCGATAGCCAGGAGAAGCGAGGGAAAGGCGAAGAAAGTGTCAGTCAGTCTCATAAGAATGGAATCCAGAAGTCCCCCGAAGTAACCCGCGAGCGCGCCGATGGTCACGCCTATCACGACCGCGATGATCTCCGCCACTACCCCGACTATGAGCGATATCTGCGCTCCGTAAAGGATGCGGGAAAGGATGTCCCTGCCGAACTTGTCGGTGCCGAGCACGAACAGGTTGGTTTTTGCGGGATGGAACTGACCCTCTGGTACCCCCTCGAACTCCGCCTCGATCTCCTCCCACGGGATTCGCGTCATGGGCGGAACCCTGGTCGCAGAGCGATACTGCATAGCCATGTCGTGAGGCGAGATCAACGGCGCGAACGCCGCGGTCAGGACAAGGATTATGACCACAACGAGACCGAATAAAGCCGATTTCGACCTTGAAAGACGCTTGATGGTCGGGGCCACTCCGAAAACGTGCCTCTGCGCGGCGGTCTCGACCGATGGGATGGACCCGGGTTGCTGCGTATCGGGAATCTGCGCACTCATAACCGGCTCGTTTCAAGTTGAGACAATAGCATAATGCTCCCCTTGAAGGGGAGCACGCTGAAGCCTTCGGAACCAATCCTGCGGCTATTCCACCGGACCGATACCCAGGTTCGCTATTTCCTCGTCCATGAACTCCGTGTTGCGCTGGAGCTGCTCTTCGAGCGTATTGAACTCAACCGAGTAGACTTCTGCGTCTCCCTCAAGGATTTCCTCGAGAGTGTCCACGTAGGTATCCGTAAGCTCCCACAGCCGATCCCTTAATTCGTAGAGACGTCGCACACCTCGGGGAATGAGCGGCGTACGCTCCGGAACCATCAGCGCCATGTGTTTTTCCATTCTGGCCCGGCTCACGTCGATCATCTCAAGCGCCAGCTGTCTCTCATCATCTCCGATAGTCGTCGTGGCGTACTGATCGACAGCATTACCGGACATGATCATCGACACCTGCGTGCGGGACACATGCACCCGACTTCTCAAAGGCGCCAGGCCGTCAAGCGTGCTGCGCCGAAGCCGTTCAAGCCACACCACGTCGTGCGGATTGCCGATCCGATTGAGGCTGTGTCGATGAATGAGGAGGAGGGAGCCTCCCATGATGATTATCGCAATTCCAACTACAGCGAAGTAGTAGCTGCGCATGGACATCAGGTTGACCTCCGTCACGATGCTCAGGTCATGCCCCTGACCCGACTCGTAAAACGTAAGTTCTCCGCCCGTGCGCGGACTCCTCTGAGCTGCTCCTCTTGCCGATGACCTGTGATTATTGAGATCGTGCCCAACCGATCGTCAAACTGAATATACCACCGGTTTTGAAATCCGCAACGGGGGAAAGGCGAAATCCCCAGAAAAAAATCGGGCTTCAGCCATGCGGCTACTGATAGCGAATTCTAGGGTCCACGTAGGCGTAAAGGATGTCCACCACAAGGTTAACCATCACGAAAACGAAAGCGAAAAGCACAACTCCCGCCATGACGACCGGGAAGTCACGGAACTCGATGGCGTCCACGATTTCCCGACCGAGTCCCGGCCAGCTGAAGACGGTCTCGGTGAGTACCGCGCCGGCAAGAAGCAGCGCGAAGTCGAGTCCGATGACGGTGATGATCGGGATCAGCGAGTTTTTTAGCGCGTGCCGGATGATCACCGTCCATTCAGCGAGGCCCTTCGAGCGGGCCGTGCGGATGTAGTCCAGATTCATCACTTCGAGCATGCTGGATCGGGTCATTCGAGCGATGATCGCCATCGGCACGGTAGCCAGTGTAATGGACGGCAGGATGACATTCTGGTGCCAGGGAATGTGAAAGCTGAAAAGGCCGAGATTGATCTCGGGCCAGGTGATCTCGCCGAAACCTATCCCCTTCACCCATCCAAGCTGTCCCTGAAAAAGCAGGATCAACATCAGGCCGAGCCAGAAGACAGGCATGCTGACACCGATCAACGCTCCGGTCATGGTGAGATAGTCGATTGCGGAATAGGGTCTCACCGCTGAGATGACTCCCGCCGCGATTCCAACGATGATCGCTATAAGCATCGCGACGACGGACAGGTATGCGGTGTTCAGGAAGCTGTCCCGAATGATGTCGCGCACTTCGCGCTGCTGACGATAGGATCGGCCAAAGTCGAACCAAACCACCGGGCTGATTATGGTATCGGTGAGTCTTCCTGACGCGACAATGCTGTCCGGATGCCCTTCGACTGCCGCCGCGACTTCGGGAAGGTCTGCGGACGCGCTGTCGAAAAGCGCATGGAGAGTCGTGTCGCTTCTCGTGGCGAAAGCCACGTTGATATCCATTCCGGGCTCAAACTCGCCGACCTCGGCTCGATTGCCGCCGAGCAACAGGACGGCGTTCGGGATCATCTCGTACTCAACGGCCTCACCACTTGGGCCTTCAAGTGTGAAAAACCAATTGCCGTGCGCTCTCCGACGGCTTTGAATGCTCATCAGGACAGGTGTCGCGAGATTCCTGACCGCGGCATGATCGCTCGATGTGTCGTCGTACATTCCGTCGATAATCCGCGTCTCTTTGAGATCGAAAACCGCCGTGAAATCGCGACCTGTCTGAAAGCCCTCCGATCTGAAATAGGCTGTGTATGTGTTGCCGATTTCTGCAAGGTTCATTCCGCCGGTGCCGTCGGTGGTGCAGACTTCGATGTCCGGATCGACATCGAACCATCGACGGGCGCCCTGGAAGTCCTCGAGCATCGCGCGAGGAGATTCGCTCTCAAGATCGAGAGCAATCAGGGTCTGGCTCGTTCCGCCTGTCAGTGACGGGCTTTCAGGGGGCGGGCATCCACGCACCAGCAGACCCACGAGTACGTCTCTCTCGTAGGGCTCGTTGACAACCGATCTGATGTATCCTTCGGTTGCAAGGACGGTGTCGCTTCGCAGGTTGAACTGGTAGACCCGGGTTTCCTCCTCTCCAACCACCCTCAGCTTGCACTGGGGCAGCTCACCGGGATTGCGGATAAGGTTGCGCGCCCACAGGCAGTACTGCACGTACCAGGGCCTGTCGAGACCGAACTTGTGCCTGATCCGCAACTCGGTCTCGCGATCGGACCTCTGGCCCATGATCGAGCGCACGGGGTCGCCGGGGATGATGAAGGACAGGGTAAACGTGATGAAACTGATGCCGAACAGCACCGGGATCAACTGAAGAATCCGCCTGATGACGTAGCGGAGCATTTGAAGAGGATTGTACCGTTCAGCGAGGAGGGGTCGCAAACGGGGACACCTTCAGCTCATGGAAAAAGGTGTCCCCGATCGCTGTGTTCCCGCTTAAGCCCTAGCCCGAATAATAAGCGGCTATTATTCCCTGATTGACGTGATCGCCCGTAAAACCGTAGGTGTACGGCACATAGCCCGAAGCGCCCTCGTTATGAGTCCAGATAAACGCGACCACGCGTCCGGTATCGCAATCGATCCATTGATAGAGAAGCTGGCCGGTATGCACTATCTGGGTGGTCGGTCCGATGTTGACCTTCAGCTTGATCAGCAGGCAGTGTGGATAGTTCGTCCCGCCTCCCTGAGGAACCTTGACATTGCCGAACGCGAGCACTTCCCAGATGCTCCCGGAATTGTAGGTGACATCCCACTCATCGTTCCTGAAATCGCAGTTGATGTTGTATGTATTGACCCAGTAGA
>CAYLVL010000299.1:0-3999 GCA_964387135.1 uncultured Planctomycetota bacterium | reverse complement strand
GTTTTCATATCATTGTCAAGAGCCGCCTAATTAAGTAGCCGCTTACTTCGAATCCGGCGGATTATGAAACAGCCGATACCATCCTGAGAACGATTGTCGGGTCGCCCGCGCTCGTTTTTTCCCCATATGCTACAATCCCTGCGCCTAAGGAGGCCGCGGATGCCAGAGGAGATTTATCCGGTTCGATGGGAGAGCGGGAAGGTGGTCATGATCGACCAGACGCTCCTTCCCGGCGAGTACAAGGAGTTGAGCACCGACTCGTACGAGGAGGTCGCCGAGTGGATCGAGACGATGGTGGTCAGGGGCGCGCCTGCGATCGGGGTCGCGGCGGGATACGGCATGGCGCTGGCGGCGCTTGCACTGAGGGATAAACTGCGCGAGGAATTCGATGAGGGTCTTGCCAGGGCGCGCGACCGCCTGGCGCGCACACGTCCGACCGCCGTCAACCTCTTCTGGGCGCTCAGCAGAATGACCGACCTGGTCGAGGGCAATCCGAGGAAGTCTCCTGATGATCTTGCGGATATGATGCTCAGGGAGGCGGAGGCGATCAGGGAAGAGGACTACGAGATGTGCCGGACGATCGGCAGGTACGGCGCCGAGCTTCTACCGGACGAGGGCGGCGTGCTGACCCACTGCAACGCCGGAGCGCTGGCGACGGCGGGCTACGGAACCGCGGTCGGCGTCCTTCGGGCGGCGTGGGAGATGGGCAAGAAGATCCACGTGTACGCCGACGAGACGCGCCCCAGGTTGCAGGGCGCGTGCCTTACGTGCTGGGAGCTCAACCGTTTGGGGATGCCTTTCACGCTGATCACCGACAACATGGCGGGGCATTTCATGAAGCAGGGGGTTATCAGGGCTGCCGTTACCGGCGCCGACCGTGTCGCGGCCAACGGAGACGCGGCGAACAAGATCGGAACCTATACAGTCGCCGTTCTCTGCAAGGAGCACGGGCTGCCGTTCTATATCGCGGCCCCACTTAGCACGGTCGATTTCAACTGTCCCGATGGCGACCACATACCGATCGAGGAGCGAAGCCGCGACGAGGTTCTGAGAATCATTCCGGGCAGGGAGGCATTCGCGGACATCAATGTAGCCAATCCCGCGTTTGACGTCACCCCGCACAACTACATCACGGCCATCATCACCGACAAGGGCGTCGCGTACCCGCCCTTCAATAAAAGCCTGGCTTCATTCCGCTGATCAAACCTACCAGTGGTCGTCCAATCCATCAAGCGCCGGGACGCTGGAGAACGAAACGCCGGCCATGATGACTTTCACCGCGGCCGGGGTGAACATGAACACGGCCGTAACCATCCAGGTCATCGTCGGCTCCGACAACAACGATCCGGTTCTCAACCCGGCTCGACTGATTCTCCCGTTTCCTCAACTCCGGACGGTCTCGCGACTTCGACAGCCTTGAACTCCAGCGCCGTTTCGGCAGTGAACGGTTTGTCGAGATCGGGATCCTTCGCGAGATCGCTCGCCGACACCTTCACGTGTGAGCCTTCCTTGATCTTCCCGCTGATGATTCTCTTGGAGAGCGGATTTTCAAGGTAGGTCTGGATCGCACGCTTAAGCGGACGCGCACCGTATGTCGGGTCATAGCCGACCCTCGCAAGGAACTCGACCGCATCGTCATCGACCTCGAGATCGATGTCGTGCTCTTCCAGCCGGTTCGCGACCCTGGCCAGGAGAAGCCTTGCGATCCGCCCCATGTGTCTCTGATCGAGAGCGTGGAACACGATGATCTCATCGATTCGGTTCAGGAACTCGGGTCGAAGGCTGCCGCGAAGCTCGCCGAGCACTTTTTCCTTCATATCAAGGTAATGCCGATGCCGCTCCTGATCCGAAAGGCCGGGCGGAGGCGCCTCGATAAGATGCGAGCCGATATTGGAGGTCATGATGAGAATCGTGTTCTTGAAGTTGACCGTGCGGCCATGGCTGTCGGTCAGGCGGCCGTCGTCGAGAATCTGGAGCAGCATGTTGAAAACTTCCGGATGCGCTTTCTCGATCTCATCGAGGAGCACGACCGCATACGGATGCCTCCTTACCGCTTCGGTCAATTGACCGCCCTCATCGTAGCCGACATAACCCGGCGGGGCACCGATAAGCTTCGCGACGGCATGCCGCTCCATGTACTCCGACATATCCAGTCGAACGAGGGCTTCCTCGCTGTCAAAGAGGAATTCCGCGAGAGTCTTGGCGAGCTCTGTCTTGCCCACACCGGTCGGTCCGAGGAACAGGAAACTGCCGATCGGGCGGTTCGGGTCGCTCAGACCGGCTCGCGCGCGCCTTACCGCCTCGCTTATCGCGTTGATCGCCTCGTCCTGCGCGATCACTCGTGCATGCAGGTTGTCCTCCATGGTTAGAAGCTTCTCGCTTTCCGAAAGCTCCATTCGGGTGACCGGGATGCCGGTCCAGGAGCTGACGACGCGCGCGATGTCGTTTCCATCGACCACCGTGTCCTGCGGGCCGCGTCCCGCGCGCCATTTGTCCATGGCCTCCTTGCGATCGAATTCGAGCTTTGCCCTCTCCTGCTTGAAATGCGCGGCTTTTTCCCAGTCCTGCATCTTGCCCGCGGCTTCCTCTTCCTTCTGAAGCTGCTTGATCTGGTCCTCGATCTTCTTGATTTCGGGAGGGATGTAGATCGCGTCGTAGTGCACGCGGGCGCAGGCCTCATCGATAAGGTCGATCGCCTTGTCGGGGAGGAAGCGGTCGGGGATGTAGCGGTGCGAGAGATGGGCCGCCTGCTGGAGCGCATCGTCGGTGATCTCCACCATGTGATGCGCCTCGTAGCGATCCTTCAAGCCGCGAAGGATCTCGATGGTCTCTTCAACCGACGGCTCCTCCACCATGATCGGCTGGAAACGCCTCTCCAAAGCGGCGTCTTTTTCGACGTACTTTCGGTACTCATCGATCGTGGTCGCGCCGACCGCCTGCAATTCGCCGCGAGCAAGCATGGGCTTGAGCATGTTGCCCGCGTCCATCGATCCTTCCGCCTTGCCCGCACCGACAACCGTGTGAAGCTCGTCGATGAACAGGATGATCCCGCCCTCGGCAGCCTTGATCTCATCCAGAACCGCCTTCATGCGGTCCTCGAACTCGCCACGGAACTTGGTGCCCGCGATGAGCGAGCCCATGTCGAGTGCGAGCACACGGCGGTCGGCGAGGGTCTCGGGAATCTCGTTCGCGACGATCCTCTGCGCGAGACCCTCGACAATCGCGGTCTTGCCGACACCGGCTTCACCGATTAGGACGGGGTTGTTCTTTCTGCGTCTCGCGAGTACCTGGATCACCCTTCGTATCTCTTCCTCGCGACCGATCACCGGATCGAGCTTGCCCTGCTCGGCTTCCTCGGTAAGGTCACGTGTGAACCGCTCCAACGCTTCGTACTTGTCCTCCGCCGACGCGTCCTCGGCCTTCTTGGTGCCGCGAATCTTCCGGACCGCCTCGAGCACTTCATCGCGGTTGAGGCCGATGTCCTGGATGATCTGGTAGGCGGTCCCTTCCGGGATGTTCATCATGGCGAGGAGCACGTGCTCGCATCCGATGTAGGTGTCGCCGAGCGAACTCGCTTCCTGTAGCGCAAGATCGAACGCGCGTTTCATTCGGGGAGTGACGTAGATCTGCTCGCCGGGAGGCATGGTCGCGCCGGACGGCTGCTGACCCCGATAGACCGCGTCGCGTACGCTCTCCCTGATCTTGTGAACGTTCTTCTTGAGCTTCTTGAGGATGCGCTCGATCATCCCGCCGTCCTGCCGGGTCATTGCAAGGAGCAGGTGATCGGTATCGAGGGCGTTCTGAGTAAGGTCGGCGAGGATCGCCTGGGCGGCCTCGATAGCCTCACGAAGCTGGTTGGTGAAGCGTTCTACGCGCATAGTCCTCCTCCGTAAGTAGTTGACTATATATGACGCAGAAATGCTTACTGCAATACGCTAAGATTGTACCACCGGAATTCCCTATATGCAAGGTTGCCGGCTGAAAAAAAAGCAGTTGAAT
>CAYLVL010000298.1:0-4017 GCA_964387135.1 uncultured Planctomycetota bacterium | reverse complement strand
GCGCGAGTGCAGGGAGTGCCGATCCTTGTGGATCCCAAGCCGGTCAATATTGATCTATTCAAGGGATGTGACCTTCTCAAGCCGAACAGGAGGGAGGCCGGCGAGCTGGTCGGCGTCAAAATCGTCGATGAGGATTCCTGCGACATCGCCGCTGGCAGACTTCTTCGCAGCTACCTGCCGAAGGCTGTTCTGATCACAAGGGGTCCCAATGGTATGGACCTCTACCGCGAGGGCGTGGATCCGGTCCGGATAAGGGCGCACGTCAGTCATGTATATGATGTTTCGGGAGCGGGCGACACGGTGCTCGCGACCCTCGCGCTCGGATACGCCCGCAAGCTCGACCCGGTCGACGCGTGCAGGCTGTCGGCTGCGGCCGCTGCGGTGGCGGTCACCAAGCCCGGCACATCCACGGTTTCCCCGGAAGAACTCCTGGGGTCATTGCGCTCCGTTTCCTGATTTTTCATCGGCAACCGCTCCGCCCCGCGTCCGCGCTTGTGCCGGACGGATTGTGATAGTATTGTTTATTTGTATTAGGGCATGGGACCGACGAATATCATATTTATCGTTGTTCTCCTGATTGTTGCGGCGATCGTCGCGTGGGCGGGTGACGTGCTCGGCAGCATCATGGGGAAACGACGGATGTCCCTGTTCGGTCTCAGACCACGCCTGACCTCCCGCCTCATAGGCATCATAACGGGTATTTTCATCACCATCGGGACGATGGTCGCCCTAGCGCTCACCAGCGACTCGATCCGCATCATGCTCCTCAGAATGGATGAGTTCCGCAGGCAGTATTCCCAGGCCCTTGAGGAACGCGACAATGCATTTGAGGAGCGCGACGAGGCATTGATGGCGGTTGACGCGCTCAACGCCACAATCGAGCAGGGAAGACAGGCGATTGAAGCCCAGCAGCGCGAGATTACCGACCTCTCCGTCCAACTCTCCGTTTCGCAGGAAGAATTGGGCGGAGTCAGGTCCGAGGTGGAGTCGCTGACGGAGGAGATCGATCAGCTCAATGACGACAAGGCTGCTCTGGAAGAGGAGTACCGGGCTATTGTCGCTCAGAAAGAAGAGGAGGCGGCGGAGCTTGAAAGCCAGATTGAAAGACTCAACGCCGATATCCGCGAACGCGAGACACGTGTTGAAACACTTAACGAAGATATAGAAGCCCTGAATCGACGTATCGACAACCTCACCGGACAGGTGCGGGCGCTGGAACTGGGCGAGGTCAAGGTTTACGAAGGGCAGCAGATTGCCGTTCTCTCTATCGATACTGAACTCGCGATTGACGACATCTATGTTGACCTTGTCAACTGGATTGACGACATCCCGGACAACTACACCGACCCCGTGACAGGCGCCAATGTGCTCGCACAGAACCCGGTCCAGGTCACTTCGGAGCAGTATGTGCAGGTGCTGGAGGAGATACGGGCGATCGAGTCGGAGAGGGCGATCATAATCGTCTATTCAGCCGCGAATGTGGTCGAGGATCAGCCGGTGCCGGTGCGAATCGAGGTAACCGGCAACTACCGGGTCTACGCACAGGGCACATTGATCTACTCGAATGTCTACACCGAGCCGGTCGAGGGCACCACGCAGCCCTACCGTGCGGTAGCCGCGCAGTTTTTCGAGGACGCGCGAAATTACCTCGTGAACGAGCGCAGGTTGATACCCATTACATCGGGAGAGGCGCTTCAGCTCACCATCGACGACCTCGTGGAGATCTCCGACAGGCTCGTGGAGGTTGGTTTCCCGTGCGAGATGCGACTCGTGGCGCTTTCGGACATCTACCGCACCGATTTTCTCGTGTACGGGCAGCAGTTTACGGTTACAATTCTGCCGGTCGAATCGGACGCCGAAGGCGGCGATCCGGAATAGCGTGATTGGGAAGCATCATACTGATTTTGCAGGCTGGAAAGCGGAGAGAGACGTGATGAAGCGTGTATTAAGTGTAAGCATAGGATCGAGCAAGCGCGACAAGACGTATGTGGGCGAATTCCTCGGCGAGGAGGTGGAGGTGGGCCGGAAGGGCACCGACGGCGACATGAAGAAGGCCGGGGAGGTGATCGCAGAACTCGACGGTCAGATCGACTGCTTCGGGCTGGGCGGCACCGACATCTACCTCTGGAGCTCGACGCGCAAGTACAGGATTCGCGACGCGTGGAATGTCGCGAAGAACGCGCGGAAATCGCCGATTGTCGACGGCGGCGAGATCAAGCACACGCTGGAAAGACAGGTGATCCGCGACCTCGCGAATGTGCACGGCATCATCCAAAAAGGCGATCCGGCGCTCCTGGTCAGCGGCGTCGACCGTATCGGCATGGCGGAAGCGCTCGATGAGATCGGCTGCGACACGGTGTACGGCGACTTCCTCTTCGCGCTCAGGATCAACAGGCCCATCCGATCGCTCAGGGAGCTCAACCGCGTGGCCGCAATGCTCCTTCCCATCATGACCAAGCTCCCGTTCAAGATGCTATATCCCACCGGCAAGAAGCAGGAGGAGTTCAAGCCGCGTTTCCCCGAGCAGTTCCAGCGGGCGAAGGTGGTCGCGGGCGATTTTCACTACATCCGCAAGTACATGCCGCTCGACATGTCGGGGAAGATCATCGTGACGAACACGACGACGGCGGATGATGTGGAGCTATTGAGGGAGCGCGGGGTGAAGACGCTCGTGACGACAACGCCGCGTATGGGCGACAGGAGCTTCGGGACGAACGTTTTGCAGGCGCTGATTGTCGCGCTGTCGGGAAGACGTCCCGAGGAGATGGGGTGGGATGATTATCTGGAGTACATCCGGAAGATGGACCTGAAACCAAGCGTGCAGGAGTTGGGGTATGGGGGGGAAGGATGAGAATAGCAAACAGGCCGGGATCCCTTGTAGCGGGATTGATTGGTGCGGCGGAAGTGTCGGCGGGATCCCGGGCTACAGGATTCGCAGGCGGCGGATGGGGATGCGCACTCGCTGACGCGCGTGCCTCTGAGTGGGTTGAGATCGTGCGGGTCTCTTGACTAACCATCATCTCGATGTTATACAAGGACATGAGGCGCGCATTGTAGCGCGCCCGGAATTTGTTGCCGACGCGGTGCCTATAGCTCAGTTGGTCAGAGCGTCTGACTGTGGATCAGAAGGTCGAGGGTTCAAGTCCCTCTAGGCACCCCAACTGATTCCCTTCCCCCTTTTATTGTAGAATAGCCGCCATATGGCGACGAAGTACACAGCCCCGAGAGGGACGATCGATCTTCTTCCACCCGACAGCCTGAAGATGCTGCACATCGAGGCGGTCTTCCGCGACCTCGCCGAGAACTACGGCTACCTGCCCGTGCAGACGCCGATGTTCGAGGCGACCGAGCTTTTCGCGCGCGGGGCCGGCGAATCGAGCGATATTGTCTCGAAGGAGATGTACACGTTCGCGGACAAGAAGGGCCGCAGCATCACCCTCCGTCCTGAAGGCACACCCGGCATGGTCCGCGCGCTCGTGCAGGCCGGGTGGAATTTCAGTCAGCAATCGCGCTTCTATTACATCGGCTCGATGTTCCGCTACCAGCGTCCGCAGAAGGGACGTTATCGGGAGCATACCCAGGCCGGTGTCGAGATTCTCGGAGCGGACTCGGTGACCGCCGATGTGGAAGTCATCAGCGTCGGCGTGAACTTTCTCTATGCGCTCGGGCTTGAGAACATCCGGGTCGCGGTGAACTCGCTCGGATCGGTCGAGGATCGGAAAACCTACAACGACGATCTCAAGGTGTTCATCGAGAAACGAAAGGATGATTTCTGTCCCGACTGTCATTTCCGCGCCGAGCATAATCCGCTGAGGGTGTTCGACTGCAAGGTGCCCGAGTGCCAGGCGGTTCTGAGAGAAGCCCCGACAATCCTGGACGCCCTGTCGGACGAGTCGAGGGAGCGGTTCGAGGTCCTTCAGGAGCTTGTTAGGGCGGAGGAAATTGCGATCGATGTCGATCCGTCGCTGGTTCGCGGCCTTGACTATTACACGCACACTGTTTTCGAAGTCATGATGG
>CAYLVL010000297.1:0-4048 GCA_964387135.1 uncultured Planctomycetota bacterium | reverse complement strand
TAGGGGACTACCTTGACAGGACACATCCTGAGTCCACGCTCTTCCGGGGGATGGTGGATATCGAGGCGCTCGATGCCTTCCTTGAGGTCTTTGAGCAATGCGGGGACGATTACCTCGATGAGGCCGTCTTCGCATTCGCCAACACCCAGACGGAAATCCTGCGGGTGATGAGCCGGTTGGGAAATGCCGACCTCCTGTTCGAGAACGCGCGGGCGATTTATGATTTCGCGTCGCAGGTTGAGTACGCGAACATCAGGGAAAAGGAGGATTACACGACCATCGAGTATGTGTCGGAGGACGGGACGCTCGAAGAGATGCCGCGCGACATCTATTACTGGTGGGTAGTGCACCCGGTCATCGAGTACGAGATACCCGCTCGCGTGGACGCATCATACTGGCGTCACGACGAGGAGTACTACGGCATCACCAACGAGGAGTGGACGCGAAGAGAGCTCTCTGCCGCGGAATTCGAGCATACTCCGAACGCGCATTTCTGGCGCACGTTCCTGCCGGTCGACAACCGATACGGAAAGAATCTGCTCGAAGTGGTGCAGCCCGCGAGGAATATCAAAGAGGCTGCTTATCTCGTTGCAGACTGGATCACTTTCTCTTCCTCGAGGCCGGAGAGGTGGAATGAATACGGGAAAGCGAGCAATGACTACCAGCCGCTGGTTATCTACGAGAAGAACTACGGATCCTGCGGCGAGCAGGCGATGCTCTGCGCGGCGTTTTCACGGACTGCGCTCATTCCGAACGCACCCGTGGGTTGTCACGGCGAGGACCACGCATGGAACGAGTGGTGGATGGACGGCGAGTGGTATCAATGGGATGTCGGCCATGCTTTGTCGGGTCTGGGGCATCCTTGGAACGAGGGGGTCGGGCACACCCGGACACCGCTTCTAACGATCACGCGTCGGAGGGGAGACGGACTTGACGAGAACTCGACCACCCGTCCGGTGAATCCTCCCGGCTCGAACTACAACCCGGACAACGCGCCGGGATACACGGAGGTCGGGAGAGTGACCATACGTGTGGTCGATGAGGTTAATGAACCCATCGAGGGCGCGCTGGTTGTCATAAGGAGCAAGTGGAATTACTACTATCGAACATCGATCTGGGACTACACCGATCCGGACGGATACGTCTTCTTCGAGCTTGGTTTTCCAATCACCGGCTCGTGTGTCGCGGATGTGATCACGCCTCTCGGGGTCACAGGCACGGAGTATTTCATTGTACGAGAAGGCGAGGATTTCGAGTACACATATGTGCTGCCGGGACGGTTCATGCGGCGTGAGCCGGTGTGCACCCCGTCAATTCCGAGTGATCCCGGGTTGCAGGGCGTGGAGGTTTCGGCGACTCCGATCGAGGAAGAGCAGAGGCCGAGGAATTTCTCCAACGGCAGGCGCTCGGAGATTTCGAGGATGGACTTGTATGAGCTGACCGGCTATCACGGAACGCGCTGGTACTCGGAGCCCAATGACAATCACTGCGGGGTCTATATGGCGATGTTGTCGGCGAGCGAGTATGGGAGCTTCCTTGATTCTCATGAGTTGCCCGAGGCGGATTGGCGGCGAAGCGGCGAGTACCGCAGAGCCTTCGATCCCGGGAGCGGGGATGTGCACATTTTCTACAACCCCAACCGGTACACGCATGTGAGATTCAGAGCCGCCGTAACGGCGTATCTGCCGTCTGGGAATCCGCAGATCCGACTGACCATCGCGCCGTCGCAGGCCGATACGGGGGAGCAGATCACGTTCGAGGGGGAAGCGTCGGACAACCTGCATGTCGCTGCGCTCAAAGCGTCATTCAATGGAGGGATCGATTTCATAGACATCACCGACTCCTACGACCGGGGCACCGGTCTGTTCGCGTACACATGGGATACAGGTGCAGGAGGTCCCAGCCGTCCGGGGGATTATGAGGTGGTCTTTCGCGTAGAGGACGGATCGGGCAGTTTCGCGGATACAGAAGCGATTGAACTCGCGCTGGCGGCGGCGACGGAGTTCAGGCACCAGGTGGTTTATCAGGACGATCCCAACAATCCTCTGCCGGTCTCGTCGTGGATGCTGGGTCCGTTCACTGTAGGAGAAGACGAGCGGTTCCTGGGGATCGAGTGCGACAGCGCCGACGACGATCTGGATGTCGATGTGTTTCTTTTCTACGACGCAAACGGGAACCGCGTACTGGACGGGATGCAGGAGCAGGTCGCGAGCTCAACATCGCCTACGGCGGTGGAGAACATCATCTACAACAATCCCGGACCGGGCGCTTTCTGGCTGTATTGCCAGGGATGGCGGGTACCGCCGCGCACCGATGTCGATCTGATGCAGGACATCAGAAACCTGCCGCCTGCGCGGCTCCTTACAATCGAGTCCGCGAACGCCGACAGGATGATCGCCTACGGGCTGATCGATCTCTCGCTCTCATTCCGCTTCAACCCCGCTTTCATTGTCGATGTCCAACCCGCGACCGAGTTGCTTGTAACCGATCCGCAGGTCACCGGCAGGTTCGAGGACGATGTCGACATCAATGAGGGATCGTTCAGGGTGGTCTTCGCGGAGGAGGATATAACGGAGAGCGCGGTTCTTGATGATCGGGAATTCGTAATCCCACTGAGCGGAATACCTGTTGAGGTCGGCGAGGAATATCTCCTGAGGATCGAAGCCGGTACGACAACCGGGCTTTTCGACAGTGTTGACCTGACGCTTGCCGCAACCGAGCCTGAGACGATCCAGGTGATGCATGATGTCACCGACGACGGTGAAAGCCTCTCGGTTTTTGTCGGGCTTCTTCAAGAGCACGCTTCATTTGAGCTGGTGCGAGCGAGGATAGACGAGCTCAATTGGATCAGGCTGGATGTTGAGGAGGACGGGACATCGGCCTCGAAGGAAATCCCGCTGGTCGATATTGAGAGCGGCGAGCACACTCTCACGATCGAGTATCTGGTCGCGGGTGGGGATGTCGAATCGGAGGAGCTTGGTTTCCAGTATACGGGCAGTCCGCAGGAGGCACTTCTGAGCATTATCCCGGGTGACGGATCGCTGGTGTACGATCATCGCTCGGTCCTTATTGCCTATTTCGCGCCGGAGATCAAGAACGCAATTGACGATGTTCGGGTGTTCCTCGACGGAGAAGAAATCACCGAATCTGCGCTCATCTTCGATGATGGTGTCTTCTACATTCCTTCGGAGACTTACTCGAAAGACGAGCATACGTTCAGGGTGGTGGTGACACTGTCGGACGGCACGGTCGTGGAAGATCGGAGTGCTTTCACCGTATTGTCAATGGACGAAGAACCGCCTGATTCCGATGAATGAAAGCCCTTTGCCGTTGATCGCATGAAGCAATGACGGGATTGCCGGAAAATTCGCAAGCTGCGATTGCGGATTGACCGAAAAGGAAACTGCTCCGGTCATCCTGGGGCAAAGATCACCCCCATGACTACCCGAGCCGATCAAGCACAAAATACTACCGGGGGCTCTCTACGCTGCCATTCAGAATCCATCGCCCGAGCGGCTGTTGGAGTGCGTGAAGCTCCCGCTAAAGGGCAGGAAGGTAGGTCGATAGTATCTCCCCCAATACTTTCCGCGAAATCAGCGTCATGAGCGTCATAATCCAGTGTTGATGCGGGTTTCAGGATGACGCTGAATCACGCGCCAGCGTCATGGAAGCGTCAGTCAGCGTCATTTGGCCTGCTTTCCACCTCAGAACAAGCCCGATTCTCGCACATCCCCGACAACCGTAATGCATTTCGGTCAACCTTGACCCTTGCCCACCTTCAGGATTCGGCGTCACGCGCGTCTCAGGCGGTCACAATCGGCTGATTCTCGGTTCAGGCCGTCTGATCGGGCGAATCGGGGTCGGCTTGGGAATGCCGGGCATCAGAAAAGCCCCCTCGGAAGGGGGCGGTGTGGTGCGAGTTGGGATGTCCAGTCGATTCTATGGTATTCGAGGATGTGCGGGTGATTATCTTGAGGCATCGGACGCAGGTGTTCAGGGGTCGGTCAGTTTGGAGAAGACGAGGTCGTTGACGGCTTTCTCGGGGAGG
>CAYLVL010000296.1:0-4100 GCA_964387135.1 uncultured Planctomycetota bacterium | reverse complement strand
CTATTTGACGACATTCCTGACGAAGGACTTACCGATGGTTTCAAAAATTATGTGAAGTATTGTTTGGCACATGAGGTGGGACATTGTATAATCTGGGAGTTGGATGGGAGACATGACATTGTGGAGAAGACGGCTACAATTGTGGGCGTTCTGTTGATGAGATTATATGAATATGAATACGAAGGCGAAAAGAAGGAGGAATAGCAATGGCGTATTCAAGATGGTCGGATAGTGATTGGTACATCTTTTGGCATCTTTCAAAGGCTAAGAGGAAGGAAGATGAGCTTCTGGCAGTTTGGCATGTTCGAGGCGAGAAACTTCCTACATATACATATTCTAAAATTGCAGAAATGTTGAAAAACAATGATCTTTCAAGAATCCCTGGATATAAGCCTGAAGATCACGATTTTCTTGTTGGTATTTTCAAGAAGTGGGTAGCTATTATTGATAGGCAGTATGAGCAGGAGCGTGATTCATGAATGCACATTCATTACATAACGGGGAGTATTGATGGTTGTAGTCTTGTTCAGTGTTACATCCCTGCCAAATATCTTTCCCGCCTTCCTGGCGTAAAAGCTACTGTCTCTTCACGACCAGAGTTCATAGAGGATAAAGATTTGCATGATGCTGATGTTGTGATTTTGCAACGTCAGATAAGGAATTCTGTCTTCCAGTACATGAAGAAACATAAGTCTGACAAACTCTTCATTTATGATCTTGATGATGCCCTGTGGTTAATACCACCAGATTTCCCCACCAAAAAGTTCTGGCCAGACAGAAAGTTAAAGCTGGTGGAGATTTTTATAAAGGAGTGCAAGTTTGTAACTGTTCATTCAGAAGGGGTTTATGTGAATTTAAAGGAGAGGTTTCCTGACATCAATGTGTATCTTCTTCCACCACTTGTGGATTTTGAGCGTGCAATATCCAAGAGGAGGCCAAATAGAGAGGAAATCCGTGTCGGATGGCAAGGTTCAGTTTCACACGTAAAGATGTCTGAGCATGTGGCTCATGCTGTCGCTCAGGTTGTAAGAGGGGAGCCGCGGGTAAGGGCTGTTTGGATGGGGTTTCTCCCCACTCCGATAAAGAGACTTCCGTGGTGGCAGTGGGAATACTATGATTGGGTCAGTATAGATAATTTTTATGGAGTTCTTGGAGCGCTTGATCTTGATATAGGATTAGCTCCTCTTCAACCATCAAAGTTTTCCGCAACGAGGACGGTACGGAAGCTGCTTGATTATGGGATGTTTGGAATTCCAGTGATAGCTACTGATACTCCTCCCTTCTCCACGTATGCCAAGGATGTCTTTTATCCTGTAGATCCATCAAACAAATTGAACAAGTGGAGAAGAGCTATTTTTGATATGGTTGCTAACGAAAGACTTCGCCAGGAGTTTTCGGAGAAGATTCTTTCTTTTGCTAAACAATTTGACGCAAAGGAGAGAATAGCGGAATGGCTCGAAGTGTACAAAGAAATACAAAGGCGGGCGCACGAGGAAGCAAAGAAACAAAAATCATCTTCCTGAGCGAGTTTGACGACTCATGTCTCTGGAAGATCTGTGATGAGCTTGCCCCAGCGGTGCCGGCGGACTTGAAGTTCTATAAGGTCTGTGGAGTTAATAATTTTGTATCTTTTGGAAATGAAAAGTTCTTCGTTTTGAATCGTATTGGGACGAATTTTTCTAGTGTAATTCATAATTGGCTTTTGAGTTTGATGGAGGATATTTCCAAACGTTTTGCTTACTTTATTGATGATGCAGTTGACTATAGAAATGACAGCCTTCCGTGGAAGTTTATGGAGAAAGCTACTGTGATTTTTGTTCCAACTGAGGCTATGAAGAATTACTTAGTAGATAAGGATAACAGTATCAGTCATAAAGTTACTGTTGTCTCTTCCCATATAAATCTTTCCTTTCTATCTAGTGTTTCTCCTCTGGCAAAGATTGACGATAGAATACAGCTTTTATGGGGGGCAGGTGGACTTACCGGTTTACCGTTAATGGAGAAGATCGTTCGACATCTTGATCAGAAGTGGAAAGATGTACGATTGTTCTGTGCTGGCTCAAAGATTGGTTTGGTGAGAGCAGCTCTGGAACCGGTAAAAAATATTGACATACGCTATTTTGAATTTTTGACTTACCAGGATTTTGTCAGCATCTGCAAGGCTTCGCAGATACACTTGAACCCACTCTGCGCAGATAGAGCGAATATCCTTGTCAAGGATTTGCAAGATCCAGAGATCTTTTTCAAGGTAAAGGCTCCAATCAAGTTTATGCATGCTGGCGAGGCAGAAAAAGTTCTGGTTACAACACCAATTCCCTCTTACGAGGAGGTGATAGTGAACGGCGAGAACGGATTTTTGGCAAAGGATGATGAGTGGTTAGATATTCTTGACTATCTTTTAGAAAATGTTGATATTTTAGATGAGATTGGCCAGAGAGCGAGGAAGACTGTGGAAGAGAGGTTTGATACTCGCCATCTGGCTGATCAGTATTTGAGGGTATACCTCGGTGATGCTTATGAAGAGATCATGGGATCGGGAGTTTCTTGATGAGGTTATCAGAAAGCATTTATCTCAGTATGATCCTATTGAGGATTGTATCAATTTTCAACTATCCTCCATTGCGGGGACATACGATGTCAAACTATCCTCCGTTGGCGCAAAGACCAAGGAATATGTTGCCTCGACGGAAGACGCCTTCATTGAGGCGATAGATAAGAAGTATCGTTGGGCTGAATCTCCAGAGGGAGTGATGTGGGCTTTGTACATAAATGGACACAGCTACAAGGAGATTGCGGAAATATTTCGCTGCGCTATCGGTACTGTGTGGAGTATGGTGGTAAGCTTCCAGAAAAAATTGAAAGGTTTGTGATATAATATAAATAGGATGGATGCACTATCGACATTCAAGATTTTGCCGAACAGAATTAAGCGGGATATGGGAGGACGGAGACGTGTCAAAAAGAAAAAGAAGAGAAAGAAGAAAAGTAGAAAGAGAAATTGACCGAAAGCTCCTTTCCCCAGAGGAAAAGACGTATGTGAAGCTTCGAGCGGCGGGCATTCCGAAGAATGACGCTTATGCCATGGCTTTCAATGAAGAGGGAGGAGAGATGGAGTTAGTGGCAAAGGCTTCCTCTCTTGAGAGGAGGCATGACATAGTTGCTGAGCTTCAGCGTTTGAAGGAGGAGCTGAAGAAGAAGATCGTTGAAGAAGCTCCAGACGCTTTTAACCGCCTTGTTGAGCTTTCCAAGTTTGCCAGAAGTGAGAAAGTACGTCTTGATGCAAACAAGGATATTCTCAACAGAGCGGGATTCCAGGAGCCAGTGAAATTACAAACACTGGCCATTTTTTCTTTTATGACTCCAGAGCAGTTGAAGGAGATGCTTCGCGCTCACATGTTACGGTCGTTGGAGATGATGGAGAGTGGCAGGAAGGAAGAAGAATGATCCTTTTGGTTCAGGCGTACCGGGATTTGAAGAGTATTCAAAGCTATTCAACTATATTCCACACAGGAAGCAGTTAGAGTTTCATCAACTCCCTCAGAGAATAAGGGTATTTAGTGGCGGAAATCGAAGCGGCAAGACGACCGCGGCACTCTATGATCTTATTTATGCTGCTCTTGGTATTCATCCTTGGCAGGATTGGCCTCCTCCTCCCTTGCGGTTGAGGGTAGTAGGGCCGGACTTCAATGTTGTTATAAATGAAATTCATCTTCCCCGTTTCCGAGAGATCCTTCCTGAAGGCTCTTATGTCTGGCACGCAGAGAGGAGAACTTTGGAGTTATTCAATGGCAGTACTATAAATTTTCGTAGTTATGATCAGGATGTAAGCAAGTTTTCTGGTAGTTCTCTTCATGGTGTTTGGTTTGATGAAGAGCCACCTCAGCGTATCTATCATGAAAATCTGATGCGTATTCTTGATACAGGTGGGAAGATGTTGATAACCTTTACTCCTTTAAGTGGAATAAACTGGCTCTACGATCTTGTATATTCCGATAAGAAAGATCCTTTGACTGGCGAACCACTTGTGGGAGCTGTCTTTGTGAGTACTTATGATAATCCTTACATCAAGGAGTCGGATATTGAAGCGATTCAGGCTTTAT
>CAYLVL010000295.1:0-4102 GCA_964387135.1 uncultured Planctomycetota bacterium | reverse complement strand
AATCGGAACGCAGGCTTCCAGCCTGCCGGAACGCTCGCCTCCGGCGGGCTCTTCCCAGCCAGCAAAATGCCGCTCCTCCGGGCGATGGAATGTCGCTCCTTCTATCTCAATGCTTCACTCAGCGCTTTCATGCAACCCTCGTGCGGACTCGCTGCAAATATGATCCTCCTGAACGAGCAGTCGCTCTTTTCCAGGCGCGGCACGACGAGTCTTCTGAATCTGGTCCACGCCACCTGCTTCGGTTCCTTGAGGTAGATCACGATGTTGGGTCGCGACGCCATCGCGTAGAGCATCAACGCTTCCGTTTGCTCGTCGATTCCAACTTCCAGGAACGACGGCGCGCGGGGCGGTCGGGATGATGTGACAAGCCGGATTTCGTCGAAAAAAACTGTCACGTGCAGAGGACTCATGTTCGGTCGCCTGACCACGATGGTGACCGCGTCTTCGTCGATCATCAGGTAGTTGCTTTGATCCCATGCTCCAAAGAGGAGATTCAACATCATCGCGATAACGACGGCCGCGCTGAGGAGGAGCAGAAGAAGGAATCCGGCAGTGTAGGCGATGAAGAGCGGTTTCAGCATGAAGTAGATAGCCAGAGCCGAGAGGAGTAATCCGACCAGTATGACAATCGCGCGCAGGCGTGTGTTTTCATGGAAGACTGCGAAATGGAATCGGGGAGGAGGAGTCACGGTGAGATTGTATCAATCCGGGAAGGTCGGGAGCCGGGCTCGAAATGGGCGGCAGAATGCCGCCCCTCCGGGCGATAGAATATCGCCCCTCCGATTAGGTATCGCCCCTCCGATTAGGTATCGCCCCTCCGATTAGGTATCGTCCTTCTGAGTGGGACTGCTATTTCGCTACTGGAGCAGATTGACAGCCTTTGAGGAAATCTGGTCCATGCCGGGAGGTCTTTGTGACGTTCCCGGATTCTGGGACCGCCTTGCCTGACGGATCAGGCGCTCCGCATCCTCCGCGTCTCTCGGACGGGCTGTGGAGGACTCCCTGACTGCGTTGGCTACGGTCTCGCGAACATCCCTCTCGAGGCTCAGCCGGGCATCGCGGGCCTCATTCATGAACTCGCGGAGTCGCGCGCGAAAATCCCCGCTCGCTGCCTCGCGACGTCCTTCCTGCACCTCGCGGATCTCCCTCGAATACCGCTCCAGCTCGCGGACCATGTCCGGCGTTCGTACTTCCCGCTCCTGATCGTTCACACGGAACCTCATCGCGCGGCCATCAAGAAGGTTTTCCTCCTCGTACCTGGCCTCGTTCGCCCTTTCTCTCATGGCCTCAACGCGAGAGTCCATCTCATTCCGCGTTCTCTCGACCTCTCTCGCGTCATTCGTCCTGCGTGCCGCCGCCTGCCTCTGAGCAAGCTCCGCGATCTCCTGCATTTCGCGATCGATGGCCTCTGCCGTTCTTTCCACCACCTGTAAGCGGGTTATCTCGGCCTGTCGGGCACGTATCCGCTTGGCCTCGGCTGAGAGCTCGACGCGCTCGCCCTGAGGTTCGCGAGCCTTCTCCGGCTGGTCCGACCGGCGGATGCGCTCAGGCTTGTCGGCCGAATTCGGCTTGTCTTCGGGCTGTGCAGGTGAGATTGAGGATGGTCCGATTGGCGGTATAGTCATGGGACTTACCTCCGTGTATTCCCATCAGCATTAATTATAGCACAATAGCTTCCATCAGGAATTTCTTCGACGGCGCTCCATATATATTATCGGGCCGTATTGTCCGGTTCGACAGCATCATTATTGGTCAGTCTGTAATTCATCTTCCGGGCGGGGAGCAAGATAATCCCGGCTGGTGTGGTAAAATCAGTTTCGCATTCCGCAGGAGGCATCTTTATGTCACGTAAGCTTGATGAGTACCCTCTGGACACGCTGGACTCCCGGTTCCCTTTGACCTCCCTGGAGCGTCACCTCCTCGATACCGGAGCGATCGACCGTCCCACGCTTCGCCGGATACAGATACAGGCGCTCGAACGCGGTGTTTTCGTAGGTGAGGAGCTTCTGGAAAGCGGGCTGGTTAACGAGGAGGCGGTGCTGAAATTCCTTGCCGCCAAGCAGGACATTCCCTATGTGCTCCTCGATCAGATCGAGCCGAATCCCGAAGTGGTCACAAGGCTCGAACAGGATTTCTGCGAGAAAAACAGTGTTTTTCCGATAAGGGTCGACGGGTCGTACATTCATCTGGCGATGGCCGATCCGAAAAATATCCAGCTCAGGGACGAGGTGAGAAGCCTGACCGGATTGTCGGTCAAGGCTTATCTGGCCAGTAAGGGCGGCATCAAGAAGAAGATCTTCGAGTACAGGCCGCATTACCGCAAGAAAATCATTGCTGCCCTTCTGAAGTCCGTCGGGAAGGACCAGGGAATTCCGCTCACGAGGGAGCTTGGTATCGAAATCGAGGATCTCAGGAAGCTTCCCCAGCAGGCTGAGGTTATCCGACTGGTGAATCTCCTCATCCTTCAGGCCTTGCAGGTGCACGCATCCGATATCCACCTGATGCCCGGCGAAGGGGCATTACATGTGAGATTCAGGGTTGACGGGGTCCTCCAGGAGCTCGTCGATCCGATAGCCCTGGACCGCGCCGAGCAGGTTGTGAACCGGATCAAGATCCTGTGCGATCTCGACATCACCGAGCGGCGTCTTCCGCAGGACGGGCATTTCCGGATCACGCTGGAGGGGCAGCAGATCGATTTCAGGGTCGTCACAAGTCCCTCGTTCTACGGCGAGAAGGTGGTCATGAGGGTTCTGGACCGCTCAACGACCATCCTGGATATGCGGCATCTCGGTTTCTCGAACGAGTTAATCCAGAAATTCCGCAAGCACCTTTCCAAGCCGCACGGCATTATCGTCATTACCGGTCCCACGGGCTCCGGCAAGACAACCACCCTGTACTCCGCCCTGAGAATTCTGAACTCGAAAGAGAAGAACATAACCACGGTCGAGAACCCGATCGAGTACCGGATGGACGACATCACGCAGATACAGGTGCATCCGGAGATCGGCCTGACCTTCGCCCACAGCCTTCGTTCGATACTTCGCCAGGACCCCGATATCATCCTCATTGGGGAGATCAGGGATCTCGAGACGACCGAGATCGCCATACGCGCGTCACTGACCGGTCATCTCGTTTTCGCGACCCTCCACACAAACGATGCAGCAGGAGCCATCACGAGATTCCTGGATATGGGCACCGAGCCTTATCTGCTTGCGAGCACACTGAGATGCGTGTTATCGCAGCGACTGGTGCGAACGATCTGCCGTCGATGCTATACCGAGTATGTGCCCGATGAGACCGTCCTCCAGGACATACAGTTGCAGCTCTCCGACCTCGCTGAGTTCCACGAAGCGCCGGTCAAGCTGGCATACGGCAAGGGGTGCGAGAATTGCTTCAACACCGGCTATTATGGTCGGACCGCTATCGGCGAACTTCTGGAAACGAACGATGAGATCAGGAGCCTCATCGTCCAGCGGGCGCACAAGGTCAGGATCGAGGAAGCGGCCATTAGCAACGGGATGATTCCGATTCACAGGGACGGGATGCGCAAGGTTCTCGCGAGGGAGACGACATACGAGGAAGTCGCGTCTCAGACCGAAGAAGGCATGGGTTAGCGATTCTGAATGAGCCGCCCGTTGCCTGCACCAAACCGGCACCTAGAAGTCGATATTAAGACGAGTAAGAAACTCGAGCCTGCCGGCTTCGATGTTGCATACGTATGGCCGAACCAAGATACAAGCGATTCGCGCAGACTGCAGCAAGCCCTGAAGAGAAGGCGAAGTGCTCGGCATGGCCTGTGATCAAGCGCGCCTTCACGATGATCCTTATTGGGGTCATTATTGCCTTCGGGGGAATGTACGCGCTTCGCAAGGTTCCCTTCAAGAGCTCCGTCATCGGCGATTACACCCCGCCCGCGTCACGCGGTCAGATACGCGACTTCTCGCTGGCCCGATGGTTTCTCCACGGCGCGCATGAGGACCAGTTGAAGGTTTCGCTGGCCTGGTATCACAGCCTTAACCTGGCTCCAGCCGAGAGCGTCGGGGAACTCGACTCCCAGGGCTTCCGTCCGTTCCTGTTTATTGACGAGACCGGCCGGCATGTA
>CAYLVL010000294.1:0-4118 GCA_964387135.1 uncultured Planctomycetota bacterium | reverse complement strand
CCTGCAGCTTTTCCCCGACTGGGGTCGCGGGAGCATCCAGGTGGCCGCCCAGATGAACACGCAGCCCGGCAATGTCCCTGCTCTGCCCGTGGACATGTCCCACGCCCGGACAACCGACAGTCCGTTCGATTCGGCGGAGCGCGAGCTGATCGCGCAGGATCTTGGAAACGCGTCGCTTGCCCTCAGGCAGTCGCTTGGTTTTGGCGCGGAGGATCAGAACTGGCTGTTCAAGGACCTTCCAAGTGTGCCGGAGCATGTCGTGAACGTGCTTGAGCAGATCGCCGATGTGGTCTGCTTCAGGGATCCGTACGTTCGCTACGATCCCAACTATCAGCCGCCCAGTCCCGCGCCGTTCCCGCCCCGGCTTTACGAAGAGGCTCCGTTGCAGGCGTACCCGGGCAGGATCAACATCAACACCGCGACCAGACCCGTTCTCAGGTCGATCTTCCTCCTCATGTTCCAGGGACCGATCGAGGACCCGGACGATGACGGCGATAACAACGGACCGATGCCGCGCTTCGACGATACGGCCTACCTAAACCTGATGGATGATTCGTTGACTTACCAGGACCGCTTCACGGCCATGATGATTGCCGACAAGTACGCGCATCAGGTTTGTCAGTATCGCGAATGGATATATAACAACCAGGGAGTACTGGGAGTCACGGACGAGACCGTGCCGAGCGATCTGCCCCTTTACGAGAGGGTCTACCAGAGCACAGATCCGAGCGATCCGCAGGTTTCTCATTACGGGAACTACCGCGCGAATCCCTTCTACCCGCTCGTGGACACCGATCCGAGCGACGGGCGTGACGGGGCGGACCTTCGCAGCCCCAATCCCGACCCGCCTTTCCGAACGATCGCCGACCTGTTCCACGTGATGCTCTATGACAATCGCGAGTTCTCCGAGGATTGGACGTTCGAGGGCATCAGCGATGACGGGGCCAGCGGACCGGACGACACCTACCTCCCGACTCCGATTGATGAGGACGGATCATCGACCGGATTCTACGATATGCTTGACATCTGGGGCCCAATCTACAATGCCTCGGATGAGCGAATCTGCACCCATGATGCCAATATCCTCGGCTTCGGGACTCTCTACGGATTCCGGGCCGACGTGGACAATGACTTCGATAACCCGAACTACAACGATTTCTACGAGCACCAGATGTTCAGGCTCTTCTCAGCGGACGATTTCCGGCGTGTGGCCCCGTACCTGACCACGAGGAGCTACAACTACCGTGTCGAGAGCCGGGGAGTCCTGAGAATTGCGTCCGGCAACCAGAGAACCGATATCACTCGCGACAAGGTCTGGATCCTCACGACAAACACCGAAGCGAACTACGGAGCCCGGCTCGATCCGACCTGGATTATCGACGATCTCGAGGACAGCAACGAGTACCTCCTCTTCGACCATAGCTTCCTCGCACAGAATCGCGGGACGGGCAACTACTACGTGCTTTACTTCGAGGAGACGCCTCAATCCGGGCTGTCGGTCGCAAGGCACTCCTTCCTGCCCGACTGAGGCTGAGAAACGCCTTGATTTGAAGGCAATCGGGACGCTTCGGCGTCCCATTTCTTATTGCGCGGCGGGCCTGCCGGTAAGGGTGGCGGCGGGGCTGCCGATGAATGTCTTAAGTCCCTGAGAAGCCCTTTTCGGGCCTGCCGCGGAACCGCCTGAACCTGTTGGGCAAGTCCGGCGTCTTAATTTGCTCTAAAGAGCCTCAGGATCTGTGGAAAACCCGGTGCAGGGGACGTGAGAAGGTCCTTTTTGTATTTCATTCATACGCTATTGGTTACCTTGACTTTCCATACCGACGGCACTATCATGGGGCCTTTGTTATCGGCCTTATTCCCGACGGAATAGACCTATACTATCGTGTATATCATTGATCTATCATCTGAGTTTTCCAGGAGGAAATCTCTGTGAGCACTGGAAGCAGATTTGCGGCAAGGCTTCTCAGCGTTGCCATGGCTCTTTCCATTCTTGTTGTTGTGGGCGTCATAGCCCCCAGCCGTGCCGACGCAGGTTGCCGATTGATCGGTGTCAACGTCGCCTCGGGTGAAACCGGGGAGTCGTTGGTGCTGGAGGTGGAGGGTACCCCGGAGTATCAGGTAGTGCCGCTTGAGAACGAAGGAGGCTTGGCGATCGTGCTCGCGGACTGTGAGCTCGCTGACGGTTTCCAGCTCCCGACTCTTGCCCCTGATTCGGCCGTCACCCGGATCGACTACCGGCTGACTCTTCTGGCAGGCACCCAGAGTGTCGAGCTCACCGTTTTCATGGGCGAGGGCTCATACCACGGATACGAGATCGACACAACGGAAGCCGGTTTCCTGAGAGTCATCCTGACTCCCGAGACTCCTGCGGTTTCGACTCCGACGCCAACCGTTGAACCGGCTCCGGAGAGCGAGGTTGTCGAGGAAGTCGAGGTAATGTGGTATGGGCCGCAGGAGGGTGATCCCGATGCGATCTACCGTATCGAGACCATCCAGGTCGAGAAGCGCGGTGACAGCGAGGCTGTAGTCATTACCCTCGACAAGCCCTGCGAGCCGGAGGTCCGGCGCTTCTCCTTCCCCAATCGAATAGCCTTCGAGCTCGAGGGAGGATATCTCGCGGAGGAAGTCGACGAATACCTCTACACCAGCCGCGACGGCCTGATCACAAAGGTGGACATTCTCTTCTCGCCGCAGCATCTGGCTGGAGTGTTCCAGTTGGTTATCTCCTGCCCGGATATGGGTGAATACGAGATCCTCGTTACCGGCGACGGGACCATATACACCATCCTCATCCATCCCGAGATGGCCGCTCCAATCGGGCCGGAGCAGCCTGTCGAGACCCCGATCCCGGTCGTCGAGCCTGCCGCCCATCAGCAGGAGGCTGAGCCGGTGGCCGAGATCGAGGAAGTCGTAGTCGAGCCTGAAGAGGTCATCGAGGAAACTTCCGAAGTCGAGGGAACCGTGGAGCCTGAAGTTATCGAGGAGCCGGTTGAAGTGGAAGAGCCGGTAGAGGTCGAGGAAGAAGAAGTAATTGAAGCTGAGGTTATGGATTACGGGGAAGAGGAGGCTCCGGCAGAGGAAGTGGAGACCTACGAGCCGCCCGCAGCGCAGGATTTCTATGAATATCCCGATGTCCCGATAAGCGGGGAAGGAGTTGAGGGCGGCGCCTACCAGTTCCCCGAGTTCGAGGAGTCGGTCGATCCCGACCACGTGTCGGACGCGATCGTCAGCCTGAACGTAACGTCCGCTAACTTTATCGACATAATGATGATCCTCGCGGAGCAGGCGGGCGTCAACTTCGTCCTTGACGCCTACTGGAACATCCCTCCGACCGGGTTCGTGCGTGAGGGCTTCCGACCCCCGGGAGGACCCTACGGCGGCAGCGGTAGAGGCGGATTCGGCGGGGGATCGGGCTTCAACCCGAGGCTTGGCGGAAACTGGGGCTCGGTCACCATGCACCTGAGCGAGGTGCCGTTCGACATCGCTTTCGGCATGCTTATGCAGGCCAACAACCTTCGCTACAAGGTTTTCCGATACACCGAAGACACGGACCCGATCCTGTTCATCTCCAGTAGAGAGAGAATCGAGCAGGAACTCGGGCTTGGAACGATACAGATTTACCATCTGCACTACGTCGATCCCAATGCGGCGCTGAACTTCCTCTGGAACATGGACCTCGTGCCGACCACTTCCGGCTACGGCATGTGGACATACGGTGGCGGTAGCTCCGGCAGTGGCGGTGGCGGTTACGGCGGCGGTCGTGGCGGCGGTGGCGGCTACGGCGGCGGCTTCGGAATCGACGCACCCGCCGGCATGTTCGAGAGCCCCATCGGCACACCAGTGTCCGACATGGGCAGCCAGCCTTTCAACTATTATGGATCCATCGCATCGGGTGAGCCGATGCAGGCCGCGGGCGGCGGCGGCACAGGTGGTGGCGGCTACGGCGGTGGCGGTGGCGGCTACGGCGGCGGTCGTGGCGGCGGTGGCGGCTACGGCGGCGGCGGTGGCGGCGGAATGCTTGATACCGCCAAGGCCGGCGCTATCGGCATCATCGCCACGGAAGAGACGCATGATGCGATCCGCGAAGCCCTTATGCAGATTGACAAGCCTCCGAAGCA
>CAYLVL010000293.1:0-4133 GCA_964387135.1 uncultured Planctomycetota bacterium | reverse complement strand
CGATATCATGGAGCAGACCGGCGGTGAATGTGTATTCGGGCGCCTTCAGATCGAGAAGCTCCACAAGGTGCTTCGCGCCGGACGCCACGGCGACCGAGTGCTTCCATAAAGCCCCCGGCTTGAGTCCGTACCCTTTCACCTTGCCCTGGATCACCGGCGCTACCGATGATGCGAGCACCATCTGGAAGACGTTTCTTATGCCCAGCCTGACAAGGGCATCCTTGATGGAGCAAATTGTTCCCCTTCCTCCGAAGAAAGCCGAATTGGCAAGACGAAGCACATTCGATGTGAGCCCGGGATCGTATTCAATCACCTTCGTCAACTCAGAAAAACTGACATCCGGATTCCTCAGCTTTTCCATGACTTCGATCGCGGCCGCAGGCAGTGACGGCACCGATCGGACCTTCTTCATGATTTCATTTGTTCTATCCATTGGCATCTCCCTGCCCCCTCGTATTCTTGAACATCAGCTTTCAGGGCTCTCACCGATATTCTCCGCTTCCACGGAGGTCTTCTCGAAGGTAATGCGAAGCGTAAGAGGCCCGAGCTCGCTGGTGAAAGGGACCTCCAGCCATGCAGTGCGAGTCGGATAATCAACCTTATAGTTCGTTCCCCGCACTACCGTCGGGAGGCTCAACTCAACCGGTGCATCACTGCCGTTATTCAGCTTTTCCTTGGCAATACCCACGACTATGTTTACCAGTTCCTCCACGCCGCCCTTAACCGTGTCGTCCACGATCCGCACTTCGTTTCCGACCATTCGTCCGACCATTGTAAGCGCGGTACCTACCGGAAACGACAGAGCCACGGTACCCCGAGCGGGTCCGCTGAGACCGATCAATGCCACGATATCGCTATTCTGAGGCGGTTCCCACAGCACCTCCGGCTCGCCCTTCTCAACAGTCGCGTTCAACGTGGTCGAGAAAAGCTCGTACACGCTTTCGATGAACGGGTTGACATGCTCGGCTTTCATATTGAGCTCTGTCATCTCAAGCCCCTCCTTGCCCGCGGTCTACTTCTCATATCAAGACGCCACCACCCGCCCAAATCCCCACGAGAGCTGCGCACTGATCAATGCACGCTCATCGAACAGAACCGCATCAATCGAGCGGCGCTCCACACACTGCACACTTATTTTCGTCAATTTTGCCTATATCATGTTAAACGTACCTTTACTCGTGTCTCGGGTAACGGCATTCGACCTTGCCGTCCCCGGCATTCTGGAAACCGCGGCATGATGATGGTATTCTCACAGGATGGGTGAGGTGGGTTTTCCTCGCTCCATTTGCTTCTTATGCGTCCCTGGTACAGATATTCCGAGAAAACCGACGATTTCCGCCGACCGGTGGTCATCACGCCGTTTTCGCGCATCTGGGGCTACGGGGCGCCGGTGACCATTGCGCTGGTGATCATCAACGCCGTCATCTGGCTGGTCATGATCTACACAAAAGGTCCGGCTCCTGAGCTCCCGTGGCTGGTCGACTGGTGGTACGGACTCTGGGCCATGACGCCGGAAGACGTGCTCAAGCATGGTCGGGTGTACCAGTTGATAACCAGCGTTTTCCTTCACGACGCCCAGAACATCCTGCATCTGGCATTCAACATGTACCTTCTGTGGGTGTTTGGGCCGAGGGTGGAGCGGACATTCTCATCGAAGCGATTTCTGGCCTTCTACCTGGCTTGCGGGCTCGGAGGCAGCGTTTTGTCGCTTGCAGCGAGGTCGCTGATGGGCGACATGTACACCCCGTCGCTGGGAGCATCGGCGGCGGTGTTCGGGGTAGTGGTTGCGTACGGGTTTCTTTTCGCAAACGAGAAGCTGCTGCTTTTCTTCGCGATCCCCCTTACCGTCTGGAAAGCGGTCGTAGGATTCATCGTAATCGAGACTCTCCTGATTCTCTTCCACTGGCTTGAGGATGTCGATCACTGGGCGCACCTCGGAGGAGCCGCGGCCGCTGCGATCTGGATGCTCATCCTCATCAGGCAGGAAGGCCACAAAACAGCGCATGGCTGGCAACACACAAGCCGCCCTACATGGTTCCCCGGCGGCGACATGCCGGGCATGTCCGGCCGAAAAAGGCCCGGCGGCTTCCGGATAATCATCCGAAAGCCCCCACCGGTTCATGATGACCATCCGGAAGGCACCGACGATGAGGAACGTCCGCAATGGTTCGACATTTGAGCGCATGACTGATAACAGCGAAAAAAAAAACTCGGCATTTGTGCCTCCCCACCCGCTGGAAGCGCTCGCGCTACTGGCGCAATTCGCCGCGCTGCTCCTTTACGTTGTCTCGATCCTGGGCGTCTACGGAATCCCGTACGGGGTCGATTTCGGCGAGGGTTATCTCGCCGATATGTCGCTCCGGCTGGTCTCGGGAGCCAATCCATACCATTCGCTTGAGAATGCGCCCTGGATCGTGTCGTCCTACCCGCCGCTCTATCCGCTTCTGAACGGTCTGATCACCGCAATCGTGGGGCCGAGCCTCCTTCCGGGGCGATTCATAGCCACTGCATCATTCATCGGGATTCTGGCCGTCACAGTGCTGGTGATGAGAAAAATGCGCGTCAGCACGACAATCGCAGTGATGACAGCCGGACTGCTGCTCGTTCTGCCGTGGGGTGTGCGATGGTCGCAGGTGGTGAGAGTCGACACGCTTGGTATCCTACTCTCGCTCGGTGGGCTCTATTGGTGGATACGATCCAGCCGCAGAAGCGACGCGGTTGTCGCCGCGATTCTGCTGGCAGGAGCGGTGCTGACCAAGCACTCGCTACTTGCGGCGCCGCTCGCGTGCCTTGTTCACGGATTCCTGACAAGGGACAGCCGTCGCATGATCCTCCTCGCGCTCCTGCTCGTGCTGATCGGCGGATCGTACGGACTGATCAACCTGCTGACCGGCGGCGGCCTTTTCCTGCACCTTTTCACCTACACCGCGAACGCGTGGTTCCTGCCGCGATTCATCGGCGGTGTGGGGATGTATTTCAAGCCGACATGGAGCCTGCACGTGATCGCCATCGCGGCGCTTTTGATCCCCGGCACAGTGTCGGGAACGCGGAGAATCATCGGATGGTACTGCCTTCTTGCGCACCTTGCGCTGTTCGCGTACGGGTTCGAGGGCTCCGACACGAACTACCTTATCGAGCCTCTGCTGACCGCGTCACTTCTAGCCGGGCTGACACTTGACCGCATGACCGCGGCTCCGGAGACTGCCAAGCCAATGATGAAGGGGCTGCCGTCTGCTCGGACGATCGGCTTCGCGCTGGTGCTGCTGATATGCATCCTCGGACGGTTCATCGATCAGTCGGAGTATCGCATTCATCGGATCAACCCGGAGCGGCTGCGTAACGGCCTCGAACTCATTCGCCTGTGCAGGAGCACGCCCTGCGACGTTCTGAGCGAGGACGCGAGCTTCACCTTCCTTGCAGGCAAGCCGGTCTTGTTCCAGCCGTACATCATGAGCCTGCTGGCGCGCACGGGGAAATGGGACCAGAGCGAGTTCGTGGCAAGCATCCGCGACGGGGCCTACTCAATCATCGTGCTGCGCGTCGACCTCAACGACCCCTATAACACAGAGCAGGCGGGCGGAGCGTACGAGATGGCGGGATTCGATCGCTGGACCGACGAGATGGAGGAGGCGATCCTGGAGCGGTATTACCTGTACGGCCCGCTGGATGTGGGTGTGGGAAACTACTGGTACGTGTATATCCTGAAGAACCCACCTGCACCAGAAGACAGCTGACTACAGAGGGGCGACCTCCCTCTACGGAGGGGCGACCTCCCTCTACGGAGGGGCGACCTCCCGGTCGCCCGGACGGGCGGCTTGCAGCCGCCCTCCTCATAAAACCCCTGCCTCCCATGCCAGCTCAACCGCTCGCGCCCGCTCGTCCTCCGTCAGGTACCTGTTGATCGTTTCGTTCTCGGCTGCGAGATACTCCGGATGGTACTGGAACATGAGATTGAATCTCGCGTCCGGCAGGTTCTTCCCGACCCACTCGACGATCGGCGATGTGCAGCACTCTACATGCCCCGGAAGTACGAGATGGCGTATGAGGATGTCGGACACCGGCCTGACGGCTAGCAGGTTTCGGGTGATGATATCCCAGTAATTGGCAATTCCGGACAATTCCTTTGCGCACTC
>CAYLVL010000292.1:0-4137 GCA_964387135.1 uncultured Planctomycetota bacterium | reverse complement strand
GTCTTATACTTACGTGCCTGCTTGTGGTTAAAATCACAAGGGCCATTAATACTGCCCGCCTTGCGGGGTTGATTTGAGGTGTTTTGTCCATGGCTAGGGAATTTCGATCCATTGATGGTAACACAGCGGCGACATACGTCGCGTACGCATTCAGCGACGTAGCCGCGATATATCCGATCACTCCCTCATCGGTGATGGGGGAGGTGGCGGACTCGATGTCGGCCAACGGTATCCTGAACATGTTCGGTCAGAGGCTGAAGGTAGTCGAGATGCAGTCGGAGGCGGGCGCGGCAGGCGCGGTACACGGGGTTCTGTCGGCAGGTGGACTCGCGACGACATTCACCGCGTCGCAGGGCCTTCTGTTGATGATCCCGAACATGTTCAAGATCTCGGGTGAGCTCTCGCCGACCGTATTCCATGTGTCGGCCCGATCGGTAGCCACCCATGCGCTGAGCATCTTTGGAGATCACAGCGACGTGATGGCCGCCAGGTCCACCGGTTTCGGCCTGATGGCGGCGGCATCCTGTCAGGAAGTGCACGATCTGGCGATCGTCAGCCATATCGCGACGCTCAAGACCAAGGTCCCAATGGTGAATTTCTTCGACGGCTTCCGCACCTCTCATGAGATCCAGAAGATGGAAGTCATGACGTACGACGAGATGGCCGAGATGATGCCGTGGGAGGATGTCGAGAACTTCCGCAGGCGCGGCATGAATCCGGAGCATCCGCAGCTCAGGGGGTCGGCGCAGAATCCGGATATCTTCTTCCAGGCCCGAGAAGCCGCCAATCCCTATTACAACGCCGCCGCCGGGATCATCCAGGCGACCATGGAGATGGTCTCGCAGAAGCTGGGTCGCACGTATAACCTCTTCGACTACCACGGCGATCCGGACGCGGAGACGGCTATCGTGATAATGGCCACCGGCGCGGACGTCGCTCACGAGGCGATTGATTTCCTGAACGCTCGGGGTGAGAAGCGCGGCGTGATCAAGGTCAGGCTCTACCGGCCGTGGTCGACCGAGCATTTCCTCAAGGCCCTTCCGAAGAACATCAAGCGACTGGCGGTCATGGATCGCACGAAGGAGCCCGGCGCGCTCGGCGAGCCGCTCTATATCGACATCCTGGCCGCTCTTGCCGAGGCCGGTCGAACCGATATCGAGGTGTACGGCGGCCGCTACGGGCTTTCCTCCAAGGACTTCACACCGTCGGATGTCAAGGCGATCTTCGACAACCTGGACGCCGACAAGCCGAAGAACCACTTCACGGTGAGCATCACCGACGATGTTACCCACACTTCGCTGCCGATAAAGGAGCAGATCGATTCGGCTCCTCCCGGGACCGTAAGCTGCATGTTCTGGGGACTCGGCGGCGACGGTACGGTGGGTGCCAACAAGGACGCCATCAAGATCATCGGCGACCATACCAAAAAGTACACCCAGGGCTACTTCGCTTACGACGCAAAGAAGTCGGGCGGAATCACCATCAGCCACCTTCGCTTCAGCGACAACCCGATCCGAGGTCACTACTTCATTAAGGCCGCCGACTACGTGGCCTGCCACAATCCGGCATACGTCGGCGTCTACGACCTGCTTGGCGCTCTCAAGCCCGGCGGCACATTTGTGCTCAACTGCCACTGGACATGCACCGATGAGTACAATCGCGAGCTTCCCGGATCGATGAAGCGCTTTATCGCCCGGAACAACATTGAGTTCTACACGATCGACGCGGTGAAGATCGCCGAGGAGATCGGGCTGGGCGCCAGGATCAACATGATAATGCAGACGGCGTTCTTCAAGCTGTCGAAGGTGCTGCCGGTCGATGAGGCTATCGACTACCTCAAGAAGGCGATCCAGAAGACCTACGGGGCCAAAGGCGAAGACGTGGTCAAGATGAACTGGGACGCCGTCGACGCGGCCCTCAACGCGATCAACCGGGTGGAAGTTCCTCCGGAATGGGCGGACGCCGAGCTTGAGGAAGAGGTCGTGCGCGATGAGCCGGAATGGGTGAAGAAGGTCATGCGCCCGATAATCCTTCAGAAGGGCGACGATGTGCCGGTGAGTGCGTTCGCGGCTCCGCTTGACGGCAAGTACGACTGGACCGGCCCCGACGGGACGTTTCCCGTGGCGACAACCCAGTACGAGAAGCGGCACGTCGCGATCAACGTCCCGGAATGGAATCCCGAGACGTGCATCATGTGCAATTACTGCGCCTTTGTCTGTCCGCACGCGACGATCAGGCCGATTCTTCTGACAGAGGAGGAGGCAAAGCGAGCGCCGAAGAGCTTCGTCACGAAGGACACGAAGGCGAAGCAGCTTAAGGGGCTGAAGTTCCGGGTGCAAGTCTACATCGATGACTGCGTGGGCTGCGGCAACTGTGTGGATATCTGCCCGGTCAACCAGAAGGGCGACGAAGAGCCGGCGCTGGTAATGAAGCCGCTTGAGTCGCAGCGGGAGGAGCAGGAACCCAACTACAAGTTTGCCGCGACCATCCCTGAGAAGCCGGACCTGATGCCGATGAAAACGGTCACGGGCAGCCAGTACCAGCGGCCGCTGTTCGAGTTCTCCGGAGCGTGCCCGGGATGCGGCGAGACGCCCTACTATAAGCTTCTCACCCAGTTGTTCGGTGATCGACTGATCATCGGCAATGCCACCGGATGCTCATCGATTTACGGAGGCGCAGCGCCCGTTTCGCCTTTCTGCGTCAACAAGGAGGGTCATGGTCCTGCATGGGCCAACAGCCTGTTCGAGGACAACGCCGAGTACGCCTTCGGCATGAAACTCGCCCACGACCAGCGTCGTGACCGCATCGTCACCCTCATCCATCAGGCCATCGAGAAAGGCGTCCCCGGCGAGCTCAAGGCCGCGATGGAAGCCTGGATCGAGGGCATGCACAATGCTGAGAAGTCGAGGGAAACCGGTGACAAGCTGGCCGAAATCCTTGAAAAGGAGGCGGGCGATGACCAGCTCCTGAACCGGATCCTGAGCATGCGCGACATGTTCACCAAAAAGTCGATCTGGGGCGTCGGCGGCGACGGCTGGGCGTACGACATCGGATACGGCGGAGTCGATCATGTCATGGCGATGAACATGGACGTCAACCTGCTCGTGCTCGATACCGAGGTTTACTCCAACACCGGCGGGCAGTCATCCAAGGCCACGCCGATCGGATCGGTCGCGAAGTTCGCCGCGTCCGGCAAAAAGACGGGCAAGAAGGACCTTGGAGCGATGCTGATGACCTACGGGTATGTCTACGTGGCTTCGGTCGCAATGGGCGCGAACAAGCAGCAGTGCCTGAAAGCTTTCCTCGAAGCGGAATCCTACCCGGGCCCCTCGATTATCATCTGCTACTGCCCGTGCATCAACCACGGCATCCGCGCCGGTATGGGCAAGAGCCAGGAAGAGGAAAAGCTCGCTGTGGAGTGCGGTTACTGGCCGCTCTACAGGTACGATCCCAGACGAGCATGGGAGGGAAAGAACCCCTTCCAGCTCGACAGCAAGCAGCCTACCGGCGATCTGCATGACTACCTGATGGGCGAGGTCCGCTACGAGAGCCTGACAAGGACCTTCCCAGAGGAGGCCGAGAGGCTTCACAAGAGGCTGGTCGAGGAGTTCAAGGCGCGCTACGAGAAGTACAAGACGATGGCCGAGGCGGAGCCTGCGGCTGTGCCGGCGGAAGCGAATCCGGAGTGAGAACCGGGCGTCGGATCACAGGCTGCATCCATCGCAACCTGTGGTACTATTAGTAAGGATTATGCACTGACCGTCGGTCCCGCCAGCGGAGCGGCGGCACTGGAGAGTAAAATCCGGCAATAGGCCTGGGATAAAGGTTGTATTTCACGAAACGATTGATCGGGATGCCCCGCAGGCCCGAAGAGTCGGATTTTGGTATACTCTTGTGCCGCCGAAGTCGGCGGTGCGTGCGTTTAATGTCGACATCACCGTCTGGACTTGGAGTGTGTTTTGGCGCGTATAGGCGTATTCATCTGTCATTGTGGAGAGAACATCGCCCGATCCGTTGACTGCGGCAGGGCGGCCGAGACAGCTGCGACTTGGCCCGGCGTGGTGCACGCGGAAGACTACAAGTACTTCTGTTCCGACCCGGGCCAGAACATCATCAGGGAAGCGATCAAGGAGCATG
>CAYLVL010000291.1:0-4142 GCA_964387135.1 uncultured Planctomycetota bacterium | reverse complement strand
TGTGGTCACCAGTAGCTTTTATAGTATAGCCGCCTTTAGTGGTAACCCTATATAACGTTTTACCTCGACTGGAAGTTCTAAAAGCGCCCATCGTTCCTTTTTCATTTAGCGCAAGGGAGCTATCAAAGCAGTGTACCGGAACTTTCGTGTGTTCGGCTTCACTCATCGAGATAGCACCTTGAGGACTGTTAATCTGTGTATCTCCTGTCAAGCAACTCATGCGGAAGACGCCTGTTTTCATTCCGTAGATGTGAGCGTATTCCTGGACATAAATGTCTCCAACGTACTTGCTTGCACCGTATGGTGTATGTCCAGTGTGGTCAATTGACATTGCTTCGCTGACCCCAACCACCCCCTTATATTGATACCGTTTATCTTTCTCCTCAAGAGGAATCTTATCTACATTCTCGCCATAAACCTTGTTCGTTGAGCAATACACAATACATGCGTTTGGGTTTCTTTGTCGGACGCATTCAAGAACATTGAGCGTCCCAAACGCGTTTATACTAAAATCCTCCTTTGGTATCCTTACTGAGAGAGGAACACCTGGCTGGCCTGCTGTGTGGATAACCACATCAACTCCATCACCAATTGCTTTGTAAACATCTTTTTCGTTACGCACATCACCCTTAATGCGTTTTATATTCTTGAAATTCCCAAGATAATTCCAGTTGAATTCTACACTTTTTTTGTCATATCCGAACAATTCCGAACGCATAAGATTATCCAGTACGATAACTTCGTTGCCGCGCGTTGCATACCACTCGGCAGCGTGGCTACCAACCAATCCTGCACCACCAGTAACAAGTACCTTCATCTATTCCTCCTTCCGGGAACCCCGCTTTTGCCAGTCAGTGCTTCCCAACGAGTGATTTCAGATTTTTCTCAAGAGTGTTATTGGAAGAAATCTTCTCCAGTAACTTCAGTAAGTTTCCAGCTACATCCGCCAATTCTTTGAGCTTCTCTAACCTTTGTTCACAAAATGAAATTTCTTCTTTCTGGCTGACTGACAGATGTGCTTTTGCTTTGTCCAGTTCCATTTTGATGTTTGCAAATCCTTCTGTCACTACTTCCAGCCGGCGGGATAAACCAGTGTGCAATCCTGTCATTATGACCTTGAGAATGTCCTCCTCTGCTACGTAATAGTCCTTGCGCGAACTCTTTATACGGGTCTTCCGTACCGCCCCCCATCCTTCCAGTGCTCGTATGTTGAGACAAACGTTCCCTTTGCTTGTACCCAGTTTCCGTGCCATATCACCCAGAGAAACTGGCTCAGATGAGAAATATAGAAGTGCGTAGAGTTCGCCGACAATAGGGTTGAACGCAAACATCCCTGCTATTCTTCCGGCTACTTCAATAATCTGGTCACTAAATTTCTCAAGTTTTGAATCCATTTATTCGTGCAGAATATTCTAAACGTTCGCTTCATTTATAATATAGCGAATATTTTACACTTTGTCAACCCCTGTTATTTTCTGGATTTAGTGTGCTTCCGACCATAGCGGATAGTGATACGGAAAAGCACGGTGCCACCGCCAGTGATGTGGCAAGGGTCAGGGCATTGAACATACCCGGAGCAGGCACGCGTAGGGATGGGTTTGCCCATCTTGCCACCTCTACGCTTTGCTGAAAGCCCGAGTTCCTCTGGTGATGCCCCATGGGCGAGCGCATTATAGAAAGGCATTAGAGCGGAGAGTGCATGCATGCAGACGGGCTTATTAGAGGCAACTATAAGCTTATATCCTTCGCGCAGGACAAACCTATCCTTTTTTTTGAAAACAGGACAATGTCCCGTGATTTTTTCAACAGTAACTACCAGGTCACAAGACACTCGTTAATCAGTCCTCTATCTTTTGAACCACTCTATTGTCTTCTTGAGCCCCTCTTCAAGCGGGACTTTTGGCCCCCAACCAAGAAGCTTCCGCGCTTGCGAAATATCAGGTCGCCTTCTTGTAGGGTCATCTGCTGGCAGTGGCTTGAAGATAATCTCAGATTTTGAATCGGTCATCTTCTTGATGATATTAGCAACCTCAAGAACCGTTATTTCGCTTGGATTACCAAGATTTTTAGGCTCAACTTCGTCTGATTGACCAAGAAGATATAATCCCTCTACCAAATCAGAGATGTAGCAGAAACTCCTGGTTTGCTTGCCGTCTCCATACACAGTGATTGGTTCATTTTTCAAACACTGTGTAATAAAATTAGGTATTACCCTGCCATCCTTTTTCCGCATCCTTGGGCCAAAAGTGTTGAAAATACGAGCCACGCGCGTCTTCGCTTCTCTTTCACGATGAAACGCCATCATCAGCGCCTCACCAAAACGTTTCGATTCATCGTAGCAGGACCTTACTCCTGTTGGCGAAACATTACCACGGTAGTCTTCTGTCTGTGGATGCACGAGTGGTTCACCGTATGCCTCCGATGAAGATGCAAAAAGTATCACCGCATCATTCACCATTGCGAGATTTAACAAATTATATGTTCCAAGTGAATTAGCAAGAGCAGTCTCAACGGGGTATTGCTGGTAATCAATTGGACTTGCACGGGATGCGAGATGATAAATAATATCAACCTTGAAATCAAAATGGATGGGTTCTGTAATGTTGTGCCTCAGGAAAGTAAACTTCGGATTATCCATCAGATGCTTTATATTATCAATTTTTCCCGACCCAAGGTTATCTATGCAGATTACTTCGTCACCTCGTGCGATATGATAATCACACAGATGAGAACCAATAAATCCTGCACCACCCGCTATAACAACTCTCATATAGGTTACCTCCTTACGTTCTTCTGCGATTATACTATATTACTACAGCGGAAATCAACAACTTTCTTAGCGGATTGGTGGCGGGAGTAAAATTTGCCGTTCGTAGTTACTATCGGTTCTTATAAGATCCGGGATGCGCCAGCAGGCCATCTGGTATTGCTTACCTGCCCACAAAGAGAGCCTGTCTAACCCTGACGTCCTCGCAATTTGTTCGGTTGCAGCCCAGGCACGGAGGAAGTTTGGCTCAAGTAGTAGTGCCTGTCTGAGTGCTTTCAATGCGCCATTGGCGTCTCCAGTTCTGTATTTGAAAATACCAAGTTCGTACCAGAGCAAGGCATTCTTAGGATTTGCCTCCGTCGCTTTTTCAAGAGTTCTTGATGCCTGGGTGTCTTTCCCTGCACGCGCATGTGACATTGCAAGTTCACGCCAGACATCTGGCTGGTACGGGTTCAGCTGGATAGACCGCTCAATCATTCCTGCTTGATAGGCAAAATCAGATGAGAGCGGATTGATTCTTCCGGCAACAGAAGGATAGCCTGCAACTGCAAAAAGCCGCGCAGACAACAACCAGATACAGAGAACAAAAACTCCTGAAGAAATGCTGGCTAAAAATAATTTATTCGCCTCCCACGCCCGCTGGGAGCAAAAACCCGGGTAAGGCGTATGTGGCGAGGCATTCCAGGATAGGGAAATAATAAACAAGGCGGTAAGCATCGTAACCGGCATATGCAGGTTGAAATCAAATAATGCTTGAACCAAAACGACAGTCAGGACAGATTCTGCAATAATTGGTAAAAAGATGGGATTCTTCGGCTCGCCTTGAGAATGACTGTTTGTGATGGTATGAGATTGCTTCGGCCAGTCATGCTGGCCTCGCAATGACATATTAGAGTTCCTTGCAATAACAACGTGAAGAGAGCGGTAAAACGCAATTATGCCCCAGATAAACAACGCAAGGCCGGGGATACCAAGGCAGGATGCAACATGAAGGTATTCATTATGCGCGAACCTTGCTGATATACCATACCAGACAGCATGAGTCGGCAATGGAATGTTGTATTGGTGAAATGCCAGGCCAAAATTTCCAGGACCTACCCCAACAACCGGATAATCAGCAATCATTTGCAGGGTACTTTTCCATATACCAAACCGCGCAAACGAAAGTGTTTGGGTTGGGCCTGCTTTTGCAAGTGTAATTATAGTATCTGATGGTAAGCATACAAAGAGCGTGGTAAGCACAACCAGGCCAGCAGCGACTGCCCGCCATCCCCATTTTCTCCCCGGTAATGTGAGTATCGCTATCGCACATGCAATTATGGCACCACGGGAATGCGTAGCAACTATACCGGCACACAAAATGACAAACAGGACG
>CAYLVL010000290.1:0-4166 GCA_964387135.1 uncultured Planctomycetota bacterium | reverse complement strand
GGGATTTCTCCCCGCAATCATCCTGTCTTACCTTGATTGATTCCGGCACGGGATGCACGGCTATCTGGAGGAAGCCGTGCCTTACGCGCCTTCCCTTGCGCACGATCCGCAGGAAGTCCGATTTGTGCCTGAGCCTGTCGGGCAGCCGATTTCCTCCTCGCGCGGCCATCATGCGTTCTTTCCTGAATCATACCACCCTTGCCCTCTCTGACGGCATGAAAAATCCCGTGCTTGACAACACGGGCGGAATGCCGGGCGGTATCCGGCGCCCATCACTTCCGGTTGACCTGTACCGCAAGTCGCTTCCGGCCCTTGGCGCGCCGGTTCCTGATTACCCGACGTCCTCCGGGCGAGCTCATGCGCTGCCTGAACCCATGCTTGCGCGCGCGCTTGCGCTTCTTCGGCTGATACGTGCGTTTCATCTCAATACACCGCCCTATCCCGGGCACACAAAAACATTGCCCGTACGGGCTTCAGGAATATTATCATCCATACAGCCCAAACGCAAGACGATTATGTCCACAAAGACAGACCGGCTCACCGGCAATCTGTCGGGGACATCTTTTCGGCTTCCAGCTGAAAAGGTGTCCCCGTCTTATGTTTCTCAACACGCAGACAAGCGCGCGGGGCTGGCAGCCGCCGATCGGCTTGTCTGCGGCACCCAGGGCGTTGAAGAGGGACGTTGAGGTTCATGGCACGAAATTTGATTAATGGACTACTTCCCTGTCTATGTAGGGCCTGCGAGAATCCGCCGCATACTTCCTGCATGAACTGGATGTGGGGAGTCAATGCAATCCCGATGTTGCCAAGAGCCTCGATTGCCAGCAGTTGCTGCAATTCATCACCGTCCGTCAGGAACTGTCCGATAAGCGGAACTGCCTGTTCCGCGTTCCGACCTATCATCCCGATAGTCCTGATCGCATCCGGTGACCCGGTTACGCTGAGCATGTCAGTAAGGACCGGCAGGGCTTCCGACCGTCCGCGCTTCCGTCCGAGCACCAGACCGCTTGCTTTTCTGTCCGATCATCCGTTTATCCTGCGTACAGCGTCGCGGGTTCGCGTCCAGCACGGCGCCCGACGTCCGGTCAGAATGCATAAAGGATAAAGCCGACGAGCAGCTTGACAGCGCCGAGCATGCCCGACAGTCGCGTGTTTTACCGTCGGAGGTGGAGAGTTGGAATCTGCCGTCGGCGGTTCTCAGATCGAACTTGGCAAGGCCGCTGGTCCGGTCAGACAATTCCTGGCTGCGCGGCACGCCGAGCGAGTAGGTGTAGACAACCTTCGAACCAGAGTATTCCTTACTGTGCTTCTTCTCAAGCCGTAAGGCTGGGCAATGCTACTGGTCTATTCTCATTGACCTTCATGGGGAGTGCGTAACCGCCCTTTCGAGTTTCCCTATCGCACTCCTCAGACCTCTTGCCCAGTTCGGCTAGCGGTCGTGGGGGCCCGTATAGAAGAGCCAGACGCCTTCTGTCAATCTGCACTCGAACTGGCAGCCGGGGGGGGGTCTTCATCACTACATACGCCACGTCGCCATCTATCTCAGTTGTGAAGTCGTCAGGGTCTATTTGAAGCCTGCTGGACCCGGTTTCAGATTCGGCTATCAACTCCATGAATCCGATAGCCGATTCGTATTGCTCCACGTAGCTAATCCTGCTCTCAGGTGAAGCGAACTGCCGCGCACGCTCTACGTCGCCCTTCCGGCTCAATCTGAGAAACGCCGACATCACCTCGGCGGGCTCCAGACCCTCCGGCGATCTCGGTATCGGTTTCGAGCATCCCGGCGCAAGCGAACAGCAGAACAGCAGCAGAGTCACAATGAGTATGCGAGCTTTTCTAGTTGGCACGATTCAGACCTTCAATCCTAATTCCAATAGCAATGAACCCAAGGTCAGTCAAGTCCGTAATCGTGTCTCGTGTTGACGTCGAGTTCAACGCCTCTCCTCTCAATGAGTGGAAGGTACCTGCTTACCGATACCTCATTCAGCGGATTAAACGCCAGATTGAGTTCGTCGCCTTGATCTATGCCCTCGTTATCCACAAGCGGCTTGATGTCTTCGATCTGATTTCCCGACAAGTTCAGATACTCCAGTGTGACCAATCCCGAAAGCGCCTCTATATCACGAATGGTGTTTCCAGATAGGCTGAGACGTTCCAGCGCAACCAGATCCCCAAGCGGATCAATATCAGACACTTCATTGCCTTTGAGATCGAGTGCCCTTAGCTCTGTAAGATTCGCCAGAGCCGAGATATCCGCAATCATGTTGGAACCCAGTCCCAGATTCTCAAGCTTCGTCAATCCGCCGATCGGGCTTATGTCCGTGATCTCATTGTCCCCGAGTCCGAGAATCTCAAGCGTGGTCAAGTGCTCGAGCGGGCTCAAGTCCGAGATGTCATTGAACAGCAAGATCAGAGAACTGAGCCTCGGCAATTCCGAGATGGGACTCAAATCGGACACTTCGTTGCCCATCAGATTCAACTCGACAAGATTGACACAGTGCTGGAGCCCTTCCAGACTCCTCACTTCCGGTTGATCGCCCTCCTCGTCGACGACTTCGAGCGTCGTCAGGCTGGCAAGGTCCGATTCCGTCAACGCTCTCCCGCGAATATCCAGCGCTTCCCTTATCGCCCTCTCAAGGGTGAGATCGGGTATTAGATGCTCGCTCGATCCTGCATCCGTCGACTTCTTGACGCAGGAAGGACAGAGGAGCATGAGCAAAGTCATAAGGACTGCGAGAAAGCATTGGTTATCGCGAGACTGAGACTGCATCGATATCCTCCTTGCAGGCGTTGGTGTTCCTAGCTGGACGTTGTGGTACTCAATGAATCAACTGCTGTCATGCGCAGACAGAAGAGACTTGCTAAAGGCGAGTACACAGCAGATGATCAAAATCCAAGTTCCTCACATGGAACCAGGTGCCCACACTTAATCTCAAGGCCCGCGCCTAGCTGCTTAACGAAGCACTCGCAGCAGTGGAGACCCAGCGACTCAATGGCATCAATAAATTCTGCGGGCATTCCAATAGAGCCGAGGATCTTGGCTGCAACTTTGCAGATCGCTTCGGCTACTTCATCCTTTTGGATATTCCTGATCCAGGTCATGTAGCAGCAAAGGTCTGGATCGAATGACGTGACGTAGCCTTGGATGATGTCTGGGCATGGCGGGCATCCTCCCCAGACGCCCACACAATCGTTAATGTAATCGCACCAATCAACTATAATTATCTGGCCATAGCAGTCATAGGAGCAGCCAGGCGGCGCAGGAATGGGAATCGGTGTGGGCAATCCGTCTTCTTCTTCGCCTGGCGGGATCTCCTTTCCTGGTGCAGGAGTGGGGCCTTTGCCTCCGCCAGGAGGCGTGCCGTTTTCGGGGGGTCTCGGCGTTATTCCTCCCGGAGGCCGCTGGCCTGGGCGGAGAGGTTCTGGCGGTGTCGGGGGCGGCAGGATCGGCGTTGGCGGTTCGGGCTGCCACGGACCGAATCCCCTATGCGGCGGTACCGGCTCCCCGGGACCTCCCGGCGGGATAGGACCGATCGGCGGCTTCCAGCCCGGAGGAGGCGGCCACGGCCAACCCTCGGGCCACCACGGAGGACGGCTGGTCGGAGGTACAAATCCTTCCGGCGGTCCGCCTGGGATCTCCGGCGGGATTGTCGGCGGTGGTGAGGTGCCAGCCGGGATTCCAAACAGCCGAGCGCCGCCGAAGCCGATCGCGGCTCCGCTAGAGGGAGTTGGAACTGGCCCTTCGACGATTGCCCCCATGCCCAGCTCACTGCCAATACCTGCCAGGAAATGAACGCCCCCGCTGTGAATCAGGGCGTCGAAGCCATTGCTAGAATCCCCATACATCTCCACGTAGTCATGAGAGGTGGCGAGGTTGGAGAGGCCTGGGGTGAAGGAGGCGCCGGAGATTTGATCCAGAGATGAAGAGCGTTCGGTTCTGTAGGCCGTCACCGCGATCGGGTCTCGCTCGACTTTGTATTCGAGCGCGCCCTCATCTGCTTGGAGGAAGTGATCCGTGTCCTGGCCGCCTGAGCGTTCACGTTGGCGGACTCCAGCCGGATGGCGGAGATAATCCCTAGTCAGATCACTGTAGCTATAGACCCACTCTTCTGAGATCACTGCGGCCTCGAAAACGTGCTCCTGAATCAATGCCGTGCCGTCGTACA
>CAYLVL010000289.1:0-4180 GCA_964387135.1 uncultured Planctomycetota bacterium | reverse complement strand
GACCCCTTCTGGGAGGCTTGCGAACTCTCAATCTGAGAGTCCCCTTAGGGCCTCAAATCGAGGTACACCAAATAATGATCACTGGCTTCGGATGCCGGGGGCTCCCTGTAGATGGTATACGACCCCACCAGGTACCTCCTGTCGGCATCTGGCGAGAGAAGCACGTAATCCAGCGCCTTACCCCCTGCGTGGGTGGACCTGTATGGAAGGTCTCTCGCGGGATCGGACAGCGGAAGGTCCCTCAGGGCCCTCAGCTCATCGGACCACGGCTCTGAGTTCAGATCCCCCGCCAGGACCACAAGACCGCGCCCCTGACGCTCAATATAGCCCATCTGGGAGCATATGCGGGCAATCTCCTCTCCCTGCACCCTCCTCAGCAACCTGTCCCTCAGCTCAACACCCGACTTCAGATGGGTCGTCAGAAGCGTCCAGAGTCGTCCGCCGCCTCCTTCCCACTGCACAGCGACCACATCCCTCGAAAACCGAATCCTCGACCCATCCTGCGGATTCACCATCTCCCTGTTCCTGAATGAGACGACACTCTCCAAATGGATTCTCGACAGAATCGCAACGTCGATTCCTCTCGGGTCGTTTCCCTCAACCAGAACGACCTCCGGGTACATCCCGTTAAGGTATGTTTCGTTGAACTCCGCAAGGATCTCTACATTCTCCACCTCCTGGAGCGCCAGGATGTCGCAATCGACAGCAAGGATCACTTCCGCCAGTGCCTGAAGCCTTGCGCGTGTCGTCGGAGGTCCGTCGCTCCTGTGCGGATCGTCAATCATATCGAACAGGTTCTCCACATTGTATGTCCCGATTCTCGCTGTCGCGGGATACTGAAGACCGTCCATCGCCGGATCCAGTGACGAGCAACCGGCAACCAGAAAGATTCCCGCTATAACCGAAGTCCGCAAAAGGTGATTTCGCATTTTGACCCGTCGCGCTCCCGGATTACCTGCTATAATTACAACGCTTCCGGAAGTTCAAACCTGACAGGCGCACTTGGAAAAAAAACGCGTTAGCCCAGCCCCGGTTCAGGTTACGCATTTCCGCTTCCGGTCTCCCATGCGATGTCTGTTTCACCCGAACCTGGAAGAGAAGAATCCCGCAAACCCCGTAAGTCGAGAGGTGGACGGCCCAAACGCGGCAGTCGCAAGCCCGGGATGAAGAAGGTCTTCTCTCACGACGAATCCTCTGAAAACCACAGGAAGAAGCCCTACAGGGCCGACGGCAACTCCCTCGAAGACACCCGTCTCGCGCTTCCGCCCGGACCCATCATCCAGGTCCGTTCGCCGCGAATGCGAATGCTGGTCGATACTTTCCTCAGGAACACCAGCACCGTTCATGTAGCGTTCAGCGCGATGCTCCAGGGCACGGACGGCGGCTTCCAGGGCGACATGCCCGGCGTGGTCCTCGCACATGTGGATCGCGAATCATGCTCCGCCGCAGCTGCTTTCCTCCCCGGCGAAATCCTTCTGGTCCACTCCAATAACCCAAATGCATTGAAACTGATCCTCGACGCCATCCCCGACGGTCTGGCACCCTCGCGGATCGAGGGCGAGTCCAATACTGTCCGCCTTGCTCTCAGGCATCCGTGGCTCGCGGAGCTTCCCGGACCTCAGTCAAAGGACTGCGTGCATCTTGCCATGACCCGGGATGAAGTCCGACATGGTCCGGGCGGACACCACCGTCTTGCCCGCGAGACCGATCGGCCTCGACTGGACGAATACGCCCGCGAGTACGAGAAAGAAACCGGCGATGTGCCTCCTTCCGACTGGAACAGACTGATTGGAGAGAATCGAATCTTCCTCGGCGTCGTGGAAGGCACCATAGCCTCCGTTGCGATACGTGGCGCGGAGACCCTCGATCACGTTCTCATCGCAGGAGTCTATACCTTCAAAGCATTCCGGAGACGCGGCCTTGCAAGGAAGCTGGTCGCCGCTATGGCCGCTCGAGCCGCCGGCAGAGGTAAAAGCGCTGCGATGATCGTGGGGAAAGACAACATGCCGATGCTCGCCCTGGCCGACGAACTCAAATTCTACAAAACCGCCGACTATACGATCGCGATCTTCTCAGATTCCGGGGAATAAAACTCCAGACGAGACCGAATACCGATAAAGCGCCGGCAGAAGCGCGCTCAGCCGACGCTCATACGAATCACATCTCCATTCATCTCCCTGCAATGCCCATCCCGGCGCCCACGGATCGACCGCCGTATAAACACAGACATCACCCGCCTGCCAATCCGCTTCACCCCAACCCAACGGCACAATCGCCACGCTCTCCGCAGTAGGTAGAATCAGCCTCGGCAAACCGTCCAATTGAGGGCAGCAGTCGGATTCCAGCGGCGCCGGTCCGGGAGTATCGGGAAAAAGCACTCTCCCGTTCACAAACTCCCCCTCCTCGCTCAGCTCAACGGCGAAAAGCCTCAGATGATCCCTGTCGACCCCCACAATATGCGTGCTGTCCATCGCGTCCAGATCGCATATCGTCTCGATCGTACATCCCAGCGTCCCCGCCCATTCCCATGTATCATGAACGGCCAGCAGCTCGCATTCTTCCATGTTCGATGGATTTCCCGCATTGATCGAATAAACAACAAGAATCGTCGACTTCTCCCCGGAGAGCCGATCGATGAATTCATAGGGCGACTCCAGCCCGAGAAACAACCGATCCTCGGTACACGCGATCCCCTCGATGCCCAGATTCTCGCCGATTCCCGGTCGAATGACTTCATTCCAGCCGGGAAGATCGAGCCTGACGATATCCGACAGGTGTCCCGGAAGAGTGGCTACCTCCCCTGCCCGACCGTACGCGCCAGCCGATGGATACACATCACCCGGAGTCGCGGTCGCGGCATAGATCGCCACTTCATTCGCATGCCCTTCGTGAGAGAGAAACATCGTGCCGCTCCACGGATGATACGCGATTGCCTCCCAGTCGTAGCCTTCCTCAACCGACATCGGCAGCCCGGTGATGTCGGGCGGCGCCAGCGTAAGCCCCGGATGATGGAATCCCAGCACGGGTCCGCTATCCGAGCTCTCGACACTCAGAAGATGTATGCCGCCCTCGTTCGCATCATCGACAGCCAGCAGCCAGTGACGGACATTCCCGGACTCGCTAGTGTCCGTCGCCACCCAGTCCAGTCCGCTGGTCTGACTTGCGCGAAGCGGCAGATAATCCTCCACATCGGGCGTCAGCCAGATCGGAAATCCGTCATCCGGCGAAATCCCCACCGCAGGCGCGGGACCGATCTGTCCCGACACCGGCCCCCCACAGGCCCAAAGCGCCACAACGAGCATCAATGCAGAGAAGGCTGAGCAGGTAATAAGGCACTTGCGCCGATTCACTTCGCTATCGATCTCCATTACACTGATTATCATAACACGCCTTCGGTTCGATTCTTTTGACTGTACGCCGACTCAGGAGTAGACTTGCGGCCGATACAAGCGAGGTCCGCCCATGAAAACGACACCAATTGCGCGCTTCCCGATTCTGTTTTGCCTTCTTATCCTGTCAACACTGGGTTATCCGGCATGTACTTCCCCACCACCGCAGCCTCAGCCTCTCGCGAATAATCATGCCTCGGATACATCCCAGCCGGATGAGTCCGTTGCCAATGCGATGGACGGCGTGCTGGTCACCATCGAACTGGATGACATCCTGGACCTTGACGAAGGAGATACGGCTGTTCCCGATGCCCTCATTTTCTCCGTCAAGGTTGAAAACCTCAATTATGAAGCTGATGGAGACGCGCTTGGTATCCACTTCGTCTACGAAACTCTCAGCCCGAGCGGCGAGATGACCTACATGCTGAAGGACCCCGACGATCCCGATGCGGGATATGTAGAGGATGAAAACGGTCCCATCGCCTACGAGCTTGTCGAGACGTCTTCAAAAAGGGCGGAATCGTGGGGATCCGTCAGGGACACCACCCGCCAGTTCAGCATCCCCACTTCAGGCAATATTCTCTCCATGCGATACTGGGCCGAGATTGTCATCAAGGGCGAAGAGCAGGAATACATGATGATCGATACGCCTTATGTCACTCCGAATGAGGTCCTCCAGCAGGGCGGTCTGATTGAAAACCTGGAAGAGGAATAGACCGGCCTTTCAATCAATCGACAACGACGCATCGCAGTCCAGATCATACGGATCGGGACCGTACTCGCGGAACCGA
>CAYLVL010000288.1:0-4183 GCA_964387135.1 uncultured Planctomycetota bacterium | reverse complement strand
TCTCATCGGGCTCGGTCTGCTTGCCTTCATCTGGCTCCTTCCTCCCTCGACCGTCAGGAAGCTCACGCCGCTCATGATTCTAACTGCGATCGTTCTACTGATCATGGTCTGGACACCGCTTGGCGTCGCCGAACGTGGAAGCAGAAGATGGGTGTCGATCGGACCGCTCACGTTTCAGCCGCTTGAGTTCGCGAAGGTTGCGCTGGTGTGGTTCATCGCCGACCGACTTGCGTCGATGGGGTCGCTCAGCAGAATCAAACCCGCCCGCCTCATCGTACCCGCGTTTATCGCCTTTCTCGTTATAGGGCTTGTGGGCGCGCAGCCAAATCTATCCGGGGCGATATTCCTCCTCATCATCACATCGATCATGACCTGCCTCGGTGGAATCAACCGACGGCTCGCGCTGACTCTCGGTATTAGTATCCTGCTCACCTTCGCGGCGCTGCTCGCGAAGAATCCCGACCGGCTCGAGCGATTCCTGCCGGTCTTCAGACCCCTCTCCGACCTCAGCGACACCGGCTACCAGGTCGGCTTGTCGCTGTGGGCCGTCACCAGCGGACGCATTTTCGGAACCGGCCCCGGCGGATCGGTCGCCATGTACTCCCTTCCCGACCACACCACGGATTTCATCTTCTCGATCGTCTGCGAGGAATGGGGCATGGTCGGCGGCATCGCGGTAATTATTCTCTTCGCGTTCCTCATCTACTCCGGCTTCCGCATCTCACTCACGCAGAACGACCCGTTCCGATTGTTCCTCGGATGCGGAATCACCGCAGTGATCGGCCTTCAGTCCGCGATCAATATCGGCGTAACGCTCGGGCTTCTCCCGACCACGGGCGTTCCCCTGCCCTTCCTCTCGGCAGGCGGCTCGAACCTGATACTCTCGCTCGGGCAGATCGGCATCCTTCTGAATCTCGGAAGAACCGCCGGCACGCCGTTGGTGAGGAAACCGGAAATCACTGATGACATCAAGGGCAAAAACAGGAGGTCGCGCGCAGGAAAAAGATCGCCGGGCAGGGAGACATGGCGCACGGAGATGGAAAGGAGGACTCGGCCGACAAGGAACCGGATGGCAAGATGAACCTAAGGAGCGAAAATCCACGCAGGCTTGCCGATGACCTTCCGAGGGAAGGCTTTCGCGGAAATATCGCTTTCGATGTTCCCCTCGCTCCCCTGACTTACTACAGGATCGGCGGACCGGCCGCGGTTCTCATCGAGCCGACCACATCGGATGAACTTCTTATTGCATCGCGCCTGCTGAAGGAAAGTCGGCTCGAGGTTTTCATCCTCGGCGCGGGTTCGAACGTTCTCGTCTCCGACGATGGCTTCCCCGGAGCGGTGATCCGTCTTGCAGGTGATTTCGAAAAGCTCGGTTCAAGTGAAAAGGACATAACCATACACGCGGGCGCTTCGGTATCTCTGGTAAGGGTTCTTAAGGAAGCCGTGAAGATCGGAATGAAGGGAGCCGAGCGACTTGCCGGCATTCCGGGATGGATCGGCGGCGCGATCTTCATGAACGCGGGTACGCACGGCGAGTACATCGACGGTCTTCTCGAATCGGTCGACATGATTTACGAATCGGGCGAGCCGCAGACGATTCATCCCGACAACTGCGGCTTTGCTTATCGCATGTCGCGCTTCCAGAAAACAGGAGAGATCATTCGCGGCTGCACGCTGATCGGCGATCGCATCAACCCCAAAACGCTCGAAGCTGAAATCGATCGCAGACTGGAAAGACGCCGCAACACCCAGCCTGTCGATGTCCCGAGCTGCGGCTGCGTGTTCAGGAATCCGGAAGGCGACAAATCGGCGGGGATGCTGATCGAAGAAGCCGGACTGAAGGGAACGCGCTCCGGCGACGCAGTCATCAGCGAAAGACATGCCAACTTCGTCGTGAATGAAGGCAACGCGAGCGCAAGAGATGTGCTCTCGCTTATGGCTCTCGCGCAAAGGAAGATTTACGAATCAACCGGAATCAAGCTGCTGCCCGAGGTCAGGGGTGTCGGTTTCGAAAAGCCGCTGGAGGTGATTCTCGATGAGTGGTAGGACCAGGCGCGCGACCCGATCCAAATCCCTTAGAAAGCCGGCTCGGTCGACTCCGAGAAAGCGTGCCGCCGCAAGGCGGACACCGCCGCCTCCACCGCCAAAACACCGTCCGGAGGTGTTCCTGCGTCTCCTCCTGATCGGCGCGCTCTTCGCGCTCGCTTTCTACGCCGTCAATGCCGAATGGCTTGCCTTGAGAAACATAGATGTTCGCGGCGGCGTGCGCCTGAGCGACCGGGAAGTCGCCGAGCTCGCCGCGCTTGACACCTTCAATGAAACATGGGGCATCTTCGTGCCGTGCGAGAGGATACGAGAGTCGCTGGAAGCTCATCCACTCATCGATCAAGCCGAGGTTACCCTCCCCACTCCGTGGACTTTAAGAATAAGAATCACCGAGCGTCGGCCGCTCGCCGCCCTGAATCATAAAGGCTTCAAACTCCTTTTCGATCGCACCGGCGAGCTTATCTCCGTGCTCCACCCCCAGGAGATCTGCCTCTACCCGATCGTGGAAGGCGTTCCGCCCGGCCTGCTCAGGAATGACGGTATACCGCTGCATCGCACATCCGAAGCATGGGCTATCCCGCCGTCTTTCGCCGATGCGGAATCACTGGAATTGCAATTCGGCAGACTGATCCATCTCAGGCAACTGCTCGACCGATACGGCGACAGTCCGGACAGCGATCTTGACAACATCGAGATGGACGAGCGCGGTCACTTCATCGTCCACTACTCCGACTGCCCTCCCATTCTCCTCGGGAATCTCGAAAATCCCGACCTCCAGGTCCGTCGCATGCTCGCCGTCATAGAACAGGACGAGATCGCGGACCCGATAAAAACAATGGACATCGATCTTTCCTCCGAGCTGTTTCCGTGTTATCACGTAAGGGAGCAGTTCTATTCACCGGAAGAGCGGAGGCAGATGCAGGAATGGAAAGACAATCCCCCGGACACTGAGTCCGAAGAAGATGGAAGTTCGGAACAGGATGATGCGGATGAGGGAGAAGCCTCCGACACGGAAGAAGGCCACGCGATAGGTTTCGATCCCGCCATCTTCGACCTGGCAGGCGGTGATACATCGGATGACCGGAACTGAAGCACCAAAGACCGGAATGCGACTGTCGGCGATGACCGTGCTTCTCAGCCTGTTGATCGGCGCGATGCTCGCGCTGCCGTTCAAGGTGATCGAGCAGGAGGGAACCGAGCCGCTTCCGAGCGAAAGTCGCCAGGAGCTCTTGAACCGCATGTCGAAGATCGAGGAGGAGAACGAGCAGTTGAGGCGCGAGCTCGAGCAGAGCCGCGCTACCATATCGAGTCTCGAGGAAACGCTGATGGAGGGTCAGGAGGCAAGCGAGGAGCTTGCCGAGATGCTCCGCAGGTACAGGATTCTCGCCGGACTCGATCCGGTACACGGTCCGGGCATAAGGCTTACGCTCAGCGAGCAGACAGGCGATGTTCCGGCGACGGGCACCGCTGCGGACTACCTGATTCACCAGGAGGATCTTCTCAACATCGTCAACGAGCTCTGGCTTGCCGGAGCTGAAGCGATCGCCATACGCTCGCGGAATCGGACAGAGAGGCTCATTATGGACAGCACTATCCGATGCGTCGGAAGCCTTATAGATATAAATAACACCAGGATGACACCCCCGTTCGACATCTTCGCCATCGGCGACCCGGAGGAACTCGAGAACGCTCTCACGATTCCCAGGGGCGTCCTGGAGCAGCTTCGCTTCTTCAACATCCAGACCGACATCGTCAGGATGGAGGATATCACTCTACCGGCTTACGGAGGACTGACGTTGCTCGAGTACGCCCGACCACTGGAGGAGGAATGACCAATGTGGCTATGTCTGATAATGGTCATAATCGGGTTCGCTGTCGGCTACTACTTTGACATTCCGTTTCACCTGGTCAACGGCAAGTTCCTTGCGCTCGGATTTCTCGCGCTGCTCGACAGCGCCACGTACGGTCTTGCACGCGACCTTTCCGGAAGCGCGGGCAACAACGCGCCCGTCTTCATGCGTCTTGTCCTCGCCGTTGTCATCGGCGGATTTATCATTTACTTCGGAGAGAAAAGCGGCATCGATCTCTATCTCGTCGCCCTTCTTCCGATAGGTTTCGGGCTGGCCCTGAATCTGTA
>CAYLVL010000287.1:0-4189 GCA_964387135.1 uncultured Planctomycetota bacterium | reverse complement strand
GTCGGGATTATAACGCCAAACCTCCTCCGCGATAAGCTGCACCTGCTTGCGTGGCTCTCCCTCTTCGTCCTTGTTCTCGAGCTCGTCGATTCTCAGTCGTCCCTTAACCACCACAAACGCGTCGGCTTCCATCAGGCCGCCATACTGCTCGTAGGACTTCGGGAAGATGATCCCGTCCACTTTTCCGGAAAGGTCCTCAAGGTTGAACGTCGCGAAGTTCCGCATCTTCTTCGACAGCCTTTTGCTGACCCAGGCGAGCATCCCGCCGACCCTCACCGTACGCCCGTCTCGGAGCTTTGTAAGATCGGCTATCGAGTGGCGCGTGAATTCCTTGATGTGATCCCAGACATCCTCCAGCGGGTGGTGCGCGAGATAGAAGCCCAGCGATTCCTTCTCATGGCGAAGAAGCTCCTTGCGGGAGAACTCCTCCATCCCGGGCATGGCCGGGCTTGGCGCGGCTCCCGAGACCCCGAAAAGCGCGACCTGCCCTTTCTGGGCGTCTTCCTGCTTCCTCTTGCCATAATCGAGAGCGTCGGCTATCGCGTTGAGCATGCTTCGACGGTTCCCGTTGAGACTGTCGCACGCTCCCGCCTTGATGAGCGCCTCCAGAACGCTTTTGTTGACCAGGTGAAGATCAACCCGCCCGGCGATCTGGTAGATGTCGCTGTATGGCCCGGCCTTCTCGCGGGCTTCGACAATCGATTCCACCGCCTGACGTCCCACTCCCTTGATCGCCGCGAGACCGTATCGAATCCCCTTTCCTTCCACGGTGAATCTCGATTGGGAACGATTGACATCCGGCGGATGCACCGGGATCTTCTTCCGCTTCATCTCCTCCACAATCAGCGCGATCTTGTCCTGGTTGTGCATCTCGCTCGTCAGGTAGGCTGCGTAGAACTCAAGCGGATAATTGGCCTTGAGGTAAGCGGTCTGGTAGGCGATAAGCCCGTACGCCGCTGAATGCGCCTTGTTGAACCCGTAACCTGCGAAAGCCTCCATCTCCGCCCATATCTGCTCGGCGGTTGCACGATCGACCCCGCGATCCTCGGCTCCCCTGAGGAAATCCTTCTTGTACTTCGCGATCTTCGCGCGCTCTCGCTTTTTGCTGATTAACTTCATTACGAACGTCGCGTCCGCGAGATCGATGCCCCCTATGGCCTGGAGAACCAGGCTGATCTGCTCCTGGTATGTGAGCGCGCCGTATGTCGGTTCCAGGATGGGTCTCAGAAGCTCATGTTTATAGGTAATGGGCTCTTTGCCGTTTTTGCGACGCGCGTACGTGTGGTGGAGATCGTTCTCCATGGGCCCCGGCCGGAACAGCGCGATTGTCGCGATGAGGTCCTCGATTCGGTCGGGCGCGATTTCCATCAGGAGGTCGCGCATGCCGCCGCCTTCCATCTGGAACACACCCAGCACATCGCCCTTCGTCAGCATCTTGAACGTCTTTTTATCGTCCAGGGGGATCGCCTGCAGGTCAACCTCCTTGCCGCGTATTTCCCTGATGTTGTCGCAGGCCTCTCGCAGATAGGCGAGTGTCCTGAGGCCGAGGAAGTCCATCTTGACCAGCCCGGCTCTTTCCGCGTCGCCCATGGCGTACTGGCAGACCAGCCCGGTCTCGCCCTCAATGACCTGCACGGGAGCGTGATACCATATCGGGTCGGCGCAGATGATTACTCCGGCGGCATGGATACTCCCGTTCCGCACGAGACCCTCGATCTCCTTCGCGGTATCGATCCATCGCCTGGTCAGATCGCTCGATTCATAAGCTCTTGCGAAGTCGGGATTCTTCTTGATGGAGGTCTCCAGGTCGCTCTGCCAGCCGACAAGCTTCGCCATCTTGTCGACCTCTCCCAACGGGATGTTCATCACCCTTCCGACATCACGTATCGCCGCGCGCGCCTTGAGCCTGTTGAACGTGATTATCTGACAGACATGCTCCTCCCCGTACGTCTTCGCCACATAATCGATCACCCGCGACCGTCCCGCGGGATCGAAGTCGATGTCGATATCGGGCGCGCTCACTCGGGCCGGATTCAAAAACCGCTCGAACAGCAGACCGTAATGCACCGGATCGAGGTCGATGATCCGCAGTGCGTAACTGACAAGGCAGCTCGCCGCGCTTCCGCGACCCGGCCCCACCGGGATATCCTGCTCCTTCGCCCAGTTGACGAAATCCGCGACGATCAGGAAATAGCTCGCGAAACCCTTGTCGCAGATCACGTCAAGCTCGTAGTCAAGCCGCTTCGCGTACTCTTCCGGCTCCTTTCCGTTGAATCTGTCCGCCAGACCCTTGTGAGACTTCTTCCTGAGGAATTCCTCCGGTGACGACCCGTCCTCCGGCTCGAACACCGGGAAATGGAACTGATCGAGCGGGGGATCGTATGTCACCATCTCCGCGATCCTGACCGTGTTCTGAAGAGCCTCCGGCACCCAGTCGAATACCCTCGCCATTTCCTCCGGCGACTTGTAGTAATGATGCGGGGTGTACGCCTGGATTCGATTCGTGTCACTGAGCTTCTTGTTCGTCTGGATGCAGATCATCACATCCTGTATGTGACGATCCTCCGGGTTCAGGAAATGACAGTCGTTCGTCGCGACCAGCGGCACCCCCATCTCACGGGACAAATCTACGAGATGTGGATTCAGCTTCGCCTGATCCGCCAGCCCGTGATCCTGGAGCTCGATGTAATAGCGGTCGGGACCGAATACATCCCGGTAGAAACCGATCGTCTCTTTAGCTTTGTCCCTGTTGTCCGCGAGAAGGCAGCTTGTGAGCTCGCCCCGAAGGCATCCGGAGGTCGCAACCAGCCCGTCCGAGTACTCCGACAGAAGCTCGTGATCGATCCTCGGTTTGTAGTAGAGGCCTTCACGGTAGGCCAGGCTGACGAGCGTGGAGAGGTTGCGGTAGCCGGTGTCGTCGAGGGCGAGGAGCACGAGATGATTGTTGCTGCCTTTTCTGCCATGCCCGCGATCGCGACGTCCGGTAGGGGAGACATAGACCTCGCAGCCGACAATCGGCTTCACCCCGACCTTGCGACACGAGTCGATGAGCTTGATCGCACCGTGCATGACGCCGTGATCGGTCAGCGCGACCGCGCTCATGCCCTTCTCCTTGCAGGCTTCGGCAAGGTCGGGCACCCGTATCACCCCGTCCAGAAACGAATACTCGGAGTGAACGTGCAGGTGGCAGAACTCGGGCATTCTCCCTCTTCCGATCGTACTGATAAAAGCTACACGAAAAACTAGTGGTGGGTCTGAGTATATTGCTTCACGGGAGAATTGGCAATCGGGTAAGGGGGAAAATAGCTACGGATAATGCGATTTTTTTCTTGCCGGCTGGTCGGGCTCGCTGTCGGATCGGCGCCGATCATGGATCCATTTCGACTTTAGTTTTCATATGGGCTTGACAAAAAAAAGAGCCTATATTTCATTGAAATGCCAAAAAGGGAGGAGATTCGAATGCAATCCTTGTTACGAACGCTCATTGTTGCCCTGTTATCATTAGCGGTGCTCGCGGGAGCTGTGCCTGCATATTCGGATCCATGTTGTGACAATCCAACGCAATCGTGCATAGTTCAAGCCATGATGATAAGATGCAACGAAGAGCCGGAGTGCTATGCATACTGCACAATCAAGACCTGCGAAAATGTTGAGCAGCTGAATCGCATGAACTACAACCTGGGAATGATCAGCGGCGCGGTCAATCTCTACTACTGCGAGAACGGCAAGATGCCGGACTCTGTCGCGGAGCTGCTTCAGAGTGGGTTGATTCCATCGAATCTACTCAATCTGCTCAGCGGCCAACCGTTTAGCTACTACGCGGATGACTGCATGGAAGGCGACCTCGTCATCACTAATGCCGTTTCTGATTACTGCGGGATTACTCATCTGGGAATCGGGGATCAGCCCCATACATTTGAGATCTATTCCGCCGATCTCCCTCCATGCGGCCATTTTGGAGGCGACCTTGTTCTCTGGGGCTACATGATGAGAGTCCACAACGCCTTCCTGTCGTACTGGGCTGATATGGACGATGAGCCACTTTCGATTGATGATCTTCGTGAGGCAGGTTACTGGCCCTTCGATGGGCTTGGGAATACCTTACTCGTCATCAATGCGCGTGATGCTCTCTAACGCTTCGCGGGCCTGCCGGCTGTCCGGACGTATCTCCAGTGCCTTGAAATACTCT
>CAYLVL010000286.1:0-4191 GCA_964387135.1 uncultured Planctomycetota bacterium | reverse complement strand
TGGGGCGGTTGAGCGGTTGGCACGGTTGAGCGGTTGGCACAGAGCGGTTGGGGCGGTTGAGCGGTTGGCACGGTTGAGCGGTTGGCACAGAGCGGTTGGGGCGAGGATTAGCCCTTTATCACGGCTAGGGGGGTCAGGCGGGCGACTTTGGTGGAGAGGCCGCTTTCGTGGGTTACGTTGACGACTTCGTCGACGTTCTTATAGGCGTCGGGGGCTTCCTCGATGAGGCCTTTTTTGCTGCCAGCGCGTACGAGGATGCCTTTTGAATCCATGAACTTGATGAGCTTGTTGTAGTCGAGGGAGCGCTTGGCCTCGCGGCGACCCATGGCGCGACCGGCGCCGTGGCATGTGGAGCCGAAGGTGGCGGCCATGGCGTTGTCGCGGGCGCGTAGGACCCATGAAGCGGAGCCCATGTCGCCGGGGATGAGGACGGGCTGTCCGATGTGGCTGTACCTAGAGGGGATGTCGGGGTGTCCGGCGGGGAAGGCACGTGTGGCGCCCTTGCGGTGTACGAGGAGCCTGGATTCTTTGCCGTCGACGGAGTGGGTCTCCCACTTGGCGATGTTGTGGGCGACGTCGTAGACGATCTCGATGCCGAGTCGCTCGGCGCCCTCGCCGAAGACGCTCTCGAAGGCGTTACGGACGAGGTGCATGATAATGGATCGATTGGCCCATGCGAAGTTGGCGGCGCAAGCCATGGCAGCGAGGTACTGTCGGCCTTCCTTGCTTTCGAGCGGGGCGCAGGCGAGCTGGCGGTCGGGGAGCTCGATTCCGTACTTATTAACCGCCTCACGCATGACGCGCAGCTGGTCGTCGCAGGTCTGGTGACCGAGTCCGCGAGAGCCTGTGTGGATCATGACGGTGAGCATATTTTCGGCGAGGCCGTAGGTGCTGGCGGCTTCGGGGTCGTAGATGGCCTCGACGCGCTGGATTTCGACGAAGTGATTGCCGCCGCCGAGGGTACCGCACTGACGTCTGCCGCGCTTGAGAGCCTTTTGGGTAAGGAGCGAGGGATCGGCACCGTCGAGCGCGCCATGTTCTTCGATGTAGTCGAGGTCGTCGGGCCATGCCATGCCCTCGTCGACGACGGCCTTTGCGCCGTGCGTCAGGATGCGGTCCATTTTCTTGCCTTCGAAGATGATGTCACCTTCCTCGCCCACGCCTACGGGGATGTCGCGGAACATCCGGTTGACGAGTTTTTCGACGAGGGGGAGGGAGTCGTCGGCGTCGAGATTGGTGCGTAGGAGGCGTACGCCGCAGTTGATGTCGTAGCCGACACCGCCGGGGCTGACGATGCCGTTGTTTTTGGGATCGAATGCCGCGACGCCGCCGATGACGAAGCCGTAACCCCAGTGGATGTCGGGCATGGCGAGGGATGCGTCGACGATACCGGGGAGGGTAGCGACGTTGGCGACCTGGCTCAGGGCGTTGTCCCTGAGCGCCTGCCTGAGGAGGCGATCGGACGCGTAGACGTAACCGGGTACGCGCATGCCGCTGCGGAAGCCTCGGCTAAGGCGGTAGAGGGTTGGGGTAACTTTCGTCAGATGGGTCGGCAGTTGCAATTCGGCCATGGTTTCTAGGTGTCGAATATGATTCTGGTGCGGTATTCGCTGTCAGTCTTCTCGACCTTGAGGTCGGAGTAGGTGGCGGCCTTGATGTGGCCGATCTCATTGCGCTCGGATTTGCGGACGGGTCGGCAGTGGATGACCGATCGGAGGGAGTCGCCGTCGTAGGAGATGGAGTGAATTCTGAACGGGACGAGGTCCTCGACTTCCATGAGGTAGATGCACTCGTTGAGGAAGTCGACGAGGGCGGCCTCGATTTCGTAGCTTTTGAGATTGAGGCCGTACTCGCTGATCTCGTGCTCGTCGGGCTGGGCGGGGTCGAGCTCGATAGAGCCGAGGAGGCCGTCCAGGGCGGCACGGAAGAGGCCGTCATGGTCGGTGGCGGCGATGGCGATGGCGAGGTCGGCGGTATGCGGCGACGGTTGCCAGCTGTATGTCGGTTGGTGCATTGGTGTGCCCTCCTGTGCGTGTTAATTATACGATTGATTACTCGGTTAATACAGAGCGGGGGAGTTTGATGATGTTGATCAGGAGTTGGTGCGGTCGAGCATTCTGTACTGGATGGCTTCGGCGATGTGGGCGGTGGTGATGGTATCGGAGTCCTCGAGGTCCGCGATTGTTCGGGAGATCTTGAAGACGCGATTGTAGGCTCGTGCGGAAAGGCCGAGGGAGTCGACGGCGCGTTTGAGAAGGGCCTGGGCTTCATCGGGGATATGGCAGTACTCGCGTATCTCCTTCTCGCCCATCTGAGCGTTCGCCCAGATGCCGTGACCCTTGAATCGCTCGGCCTGATGTTTGCGGGCGCGGTCGACACGTGCCCGGATTGAGGAGGAGGGTTCGCCCTCGGTGGGGACTCGGAGTTTGTCGAAGGGGACGCGGGGAACGCTGATGTGGAGGTCGATACGGTCGAGGAGGGGGCCGGAGATTCGCTGGCGGTACTGATGGATCTTGGCCTGGGAGCAGGTGCACTCCTTGAGAGCGTCGCCGTGGTAGCCGCACGGGCAAGGATTCATGGCGCAGACGAGCATGAAATTTGCGGGGAAGGTCAGGGTGCCGCTGGCACGCGAGATGGTGACGTGTCGATCTTCCAGCGGCTGACGCATGACCTCGAGCACGTCCCTCTTGAATTCCGGCAACTCGTCGAGGAACAGGACTCCGAGATGCGCGAGGGAAACCTCTCCCGGTGACGGATGCGAACCGCCTCCAACAAGTCCCGCGGCGGAGATGGTGTGATGTGGCGAGCGGAAGGGGCGCCTGTCGACGAGTCCCTTTCCTTCCCCGACAAATCCCATGATGGAATGAATCTTGGTGATTTCGAGAGCCTCCTCGAAGGTGAGCTCCGGGAGGATTGTGCCGAGACGTTTGGCGATCATGCTCTTGCCGCTGCCGGGGGGGCCGATCATTAGGAGGTTGTGGTGACCGGCGGCGGCGATCTCGCAGGCACGTTTCGCGGCTTCCTGCCCGCGCACCTCGATGAAGTCCACGTGTGCTTCTTCCTTGCCGACTCTCTTGACTTGGCCGTTCTTAAAGGGAGCGATGCGGGTATAGCCGCCGAGGTGGTCGATGATTTCGCGGAGATGCTCGACGGGGAAGACATCCAGATTGGAAACGAGCGCGGCCTCGTTCCGGTTGGAATGGGGGCAGACGAGGCCTGCGCGGTTCTCGGTCCCGGCACGGATGGCAGTGGGGAGGACTCCCGGCACGGATCGGACGGAGCCGTCCAGAGCGAGCTCGCCCACAACATGGAGTCCCTGCAACTCGTCCACATCGATCTGACCGGTTGCGCCGAGAATGCCGAGGGCGATCGGGAGATCGTACATGGAGCCGGCCTTGCGGATATCGGCGGGAGCGAGATTGACGACGATGTGCTTGAGCGGGAAGGCGTAGCCGGAGTTCTGGATGGCGGCGCGGACGCGCTCGCGCGATTCCATTATGGCGGCGTCGGCGAGTCCTACGAGGTCGAACCTGGTGATGCCCGAGGTTACGTCGACCTCGACCTCGACGGGGACGGCGTCGATGCCGAGGAGGGTGGAAGAGTGAACGGTAGCGAGCATGATTTCCTCCGATGTCGCGCCGAAATCAGGATTCGGCTTTGACAGACCTACGCGCGGGACCGTAGCATTGTGGCTGGTGGAAGAGCACGACGTAGAGAAATTTCTTCGCGACGCACTTGCCCGTCTCGGCGTCGAAATCCGCCATGAACCGATGGAGGACGGCACGGGTGGCTTCTGTAGACTTGAAGCCGAGCCTCTCATCGTGCTCTCCCCCGGCCTTCCGCGATCAAAGCGTGTCGAAATTTATCTTTACGCTCTGAGGCGGCTCGATACGTCGGGAATCTATCTTCCTCCGGCGATCCGTGATCGACTGGAAGAAGAGGAGGCTGAGCCCGACATAAATAGAACGGAGTAGCGGGGGAAAATGGGACAGGTGGAGAGGAAAAAAATGGTGTAGGGGAGGAGGGGAAGAATAGTGTTTGGAGGGCGGAGACAGTTCCCGTTTTTGTTGTTGCGTGGTTTACAAGGGATTCCAGCGGGTCGCCGGCGGTCCCAGGAAGATGCGGACTGGAAAGTCCGCACCCAGGATGCGCACTTGCTTACGCGCGTGCCTCTGCGATGGGGGGGTTTGG
>CAYLVL010000285.1:3149-4196 GCA_964387135.1 uncultured Planctomycetota bacterium | reverse complement strand
CTGCACTTCCACTTTCCTTATTAGTCGCTCGCACATCCGTCGCCCCGTCTGCCACCAACGTCGCTCCATAAGGCGGCCGCACTCAAGAAAGCCGCGTACCGTGTAAGCGACTGTGTGGGTAAACGCCGGAGTCTCCGGTAGAAATCCCATCTTCTCTATCCAGCGCTCTCCAATTCGAGCCGCGACGGCCTCAAGACATCTTCTCGCTCCGTCCATCGCCCGCTCGTCATCCGCCGCGACTCCCCACAGCGCAAGCGGCCAGGCAACACGGGTGTAATACGACGGGAAGAATCGCTCCGAATACGCGTATCGCGTCCACCGTCCATCCTTCTCCTGCGTCCGCAGCAACCACTCCGCCGCTTTTCTCGCCGCGCCGACACACGTTCGTATCTCCAACTCCCGCCAGCCCGCCACAAGGCCCAGCAGAACCTGCGCCGTGTTGAAGACGCTCGGATGCAGACTCGCTCCTCTCCGGTAAAGCCCTGCGGGAAACCATCCTTCCGGGTGCTGTATCGCGAGCAGCCAGCGCAGAATCTCCTCTGCGGCGTTTCTGTAAAGGTCGTTTCCCAGCGCGCGCCACGCCCGCACCAGCGTGGGAACAACATAGCCGCTCGTTTCAGGATAAGGGGCGCTCCAGCCGAGGGCCGGTGTCCAGTACGCACTCAATCCGGCGCCTTTCCTCATGCTTCGCAGAAGCCAGCCAAGCGCGCCCGCCAACGCTTTCTTCCGCCATCCAAAACGCTTCTCAATCGGCGCACATCTCAAAGCGGCGCTCCATTCCTACGACCTTCAGAGAAATATACTCCACAGCGCACCGTGTAGCATAGTACTTCTTCCCTTGTCCGGCGTCCACTCCTGCGAGATGGATTCCTGATCGGCCTCGAGTCAAGCGTCGCCGGCGGCGAGGAACCGCGACATCGGTTCGGGTCCGCCTACGGTTTGAGGCTTACCGCCACGATTGCCGTAACGCTCCCGGCGGCGGCGAGCGCCCAGTCCAAGATCCAGTTGGTTCCGCGTCGAGCCAACCCCACAACTCCCAGTAACCAC
>CAYLVL010000285.1:0-3139 GCA_964387135.1 uncultured Planctomycetota bacterium | reverse complement strand
CCTCTGACGCTCTGTCAATTGCTCACGCCTGTCTCATATCCGCGTATCTTTGCCTTCGTGCCCTCCATCAGAGGCGCCGTCTTAAGATAATGACTCGGCCAACACGCAACTTACGCAACGACGTTAGCCGTCACCACCCCAGTAATACCTCCAATCGCGGCGAGCGCCCAGTCCAAGATCCAGTCGGTTCCGCGTCGAGCCAACCCCACAACTCCCAGTAACCACAGCATTCCTCCCGCATTGAATACGTGCAAGTCAATTTCCCACCTGAGCGTCAACCCGCCCATCGTCGCCGCCAGGAAAGCAGCAAAGACGAAAAGCGGAGCGACGTGGGTCCGTTTGGAAATTGCCCGTGCAAGTAGCGCGCACAGGATGAGCAGCGGCCACACCCTGTAACAAATCTCCGACGCAAGCGGCTTCGGCTCCCATCCAGGCGATAGTGATCCAAATGTTATCGGTAGTGACCCCCACCCTATCATCACAAAGGGCGCCGCAACAGTTATCGCAAGCACCTTCAACAATAGAGGTCTTCTACTTCCGATTGCCATTTCTTCTTGCGCTTCCATCTCACGTCTCCCGGCAGATCGCCGTATCGCCCTTTCCGACCGAGCACCGCATGGCGTTTGACATCTAATTGTATCGCTCCGGCGAGCGCGCGCAATGCGCCGCGCTTGACGGAGAGCGCCGTCTCACGGAACGCATGACATTGCCACGGGCCTTCGCGATGATGAAAGCGCGTCTGTTGAAAAAGCGGACATCGGAGCGTCGGACGCTCGAACTCCGAATCGTCCCGCAGCACCCGACAAGCAGCCGCTACGGTTGATACTCGTAAGCGCCCATGTCCACCGTCGCCGTCCCGTCCGGCGGGCTGTCGCCGTCGACTATCCGTGGATTGCCGTCCAAGTCCGTCGTCAGGCCGGCCGGTACGTAACCGTTGTTGCCGACGTCGATGCACGGCGAGCCGCTCTGCAGACGATAATTTGCGTTACCCGGGTCCACGAACTGCGGGTCGAGGTGGATGCAGTTGTTGGTGTCGTCTATGGTGCCGGCGCCGCCGTAGCCGGTGCCGTCCACACAGCAGTAGTTCAGAGTGCACAACGCCCCTATGTCTTTGAGGTAGATCTCGTTGCCATTACCTGCGGTGTCGCCCCAGAGGATGCAGTTGTTCAGCGTCAAGTTGCAAAAAGACTCGCAGTAGAGCGCGCCGCCGCCACCACCGGCGCTGTTGCCGCTGAAGGTGCAGTTGCTCAGCGTCGAACTGTTGTTGGAGCAGAAAACGGCGGCGCCGTCGCCGGCCGAATTGCCGTTGAATCTGCAGCCGTTCAGCGTGATGGAGCCGCTGAAGCGCAGAACCGCGCCGCCCCATCCCCAGGCCGTGTTGCCGCTGAAGACGCAGTTGGTCAACGTGGGATTGCCGAGGGAGCAACCGTAGAACGCGCCGCCGCCGCCGGTCGCCATGTTGCTGCTGAAGGTGCAATCGGATACCGGCGGACTGCCGTTGCCGCAGTAAACCGCGCCGCCGATATCCGCCGTGTTGCTGCCGAAGGTGCAGTTGGTTATCGGCGGACTGCCGTTGTCGCAGTAGAGCGCGCCGCCGAAATCACCGGCTGTGTCGTTGGTGAAAGTGCAGTCGGTCAGCGTCGGACTACTGCCGTTGTCGCAGTAGAGCGCGCCGCCGTTCTGAGTGGATGAGTTGTCGACGAAGGTGCAGTTCGTCAGCGTCGGACTGCCGTTGTCACAGTAAACGGCGCCGCCGTCATCCGCCGAGTTGCCGTCGAAAGTGCAGTCGGTCAGCGCAGGACTGCCGCCGTTGTTACAGTAAACCGCGCCGCCGTCCCAAATGGCTGAATTCCCACAGAACGTGCAGCCGGTCACCGTTGGGTCGCTGTTGTTGCAGTAAATCGCGCCGCCCCAATGAGCCGCTATGTTGTCTTCGAAAGCGCAATCGATCAGCGTCGGACTGCTGCCCTCACAGCAGACGGCACCGCCGCTGGAATCCATGCCGTTGCGAATCAATAATCGCTCGACAACGCTCTCTTCAGTCTCCCCGTTATGGAACCAGAACGCACGACCAACTGACCCGCAGTCTATCACGGGACGCTGGCCGACGGTGTTGCGATCCGTCCCCTTCAAGTAAACCGCCTCGCCGCCGAAGTCGAGGTCGCGATTGTCCGCGCCCTTGTACGTCCCGTCCGCGACCAGCACAAGGTCGTAATCGCCCGCCTGCGATAGAGCGTGGGACAGTGTCTTCCACGCCGTCGCCCACGACAGTCCGTCGTCTGCGTCGTCGCCGTCTGAGTCGTTCACATAGTAAATGTGATTCGCCACAAGAACGTGCATCCTCTTCGTGCAGGTGTCGTTGTCCGTGCCGTCTGAGACCGTCAACTTCACGTCGTACCAGCCCGCCTGTGTCGGCGTCCATGTGGGGTCCTGCACAGTCGAGTCGACCGTGCCGTCGTTGTCGAAGTCCCACTCCCACGAGATCGGATCGCCGCCGGAGACGTCGTAGAAACGAACGTCCTCGCCGAGTGTGACGAACGGTGGACTCGCGGCGAAGTCCGCCTTGAGCGGACCGCCCACCGGGCGCACGCAAATGTAGTTGTAACGCACGCGGGTGGCGTCGCCGGCCGCGTTCGTGACCTTCAAGCGGACGGTGTAGATACCTGAATCGGTGTAAGTGTGGATGGGGTTCCGGTCGGTCGAGTCGAGTGTGCCGTTGTTGTCGAAGTCCCACTCCCAGTGAGACGCGGTGCCGTTGGACTCGCCGGTGAAGTAGACGACCAGCGGCACGGAGCCCGACACAGGAGTCGCGGTGAAATCCACGCTCAACTCTTCGACTGTGAGCGGAAGTGGCGCTGCAACCGTCTGAGGCGGATTCGCCGTGTCGGTGCATCTGACGGTCAGGCTGTATAGGCCCGCGGCGCCCGCCGCCGGCGTCCCGTTTACCTCGCCGGTGCTCTGGTTCAACGAAAGCCCCGACGGCAACGCATCTCCCGACGAATCTATCTCCCATGTGTACGCGCCGGTTCCTCCCGTCGCCGTCAGGACCCGACTGTACGGAGTCACCTCGACGGCGTTCGGCAGGAAGGTAGTGGTTATGACAAGAGGCGCGTGGACCGTTATCGTCAGCGTCGGACCG